>NZ_BJBV01000027.1:0-73685 GCF_036245925.1 Shewanella sp. M-Br | reverse complement strand
CTAAGCAGTTTCGATTAACTCAACACCTGTGAGTGTCCACACAGATTTCTTGTTTTATCTTGTTAAAGAGCAACTCAATATTCATAAGAGAACTTGAGTACCACACTGAGCGTCGAACGCTTCCAGTTGGCTAGGGCTGCGTATTCTACGCATTTCCCGTTTTGCGTCAAGGAGTATTTTTCAACTTCTTGCTGCGGTTGAATTAAGTGCTTAAAAGCGACTCAATTCAACTTAACTCGTCAGCTTACTTTCGCTGTCTGCCGTGTCAGTGGATGCGCATTATAGGGAGATTGAGAAAGTCCGCAACCCCTATTTTTAAGATAATTGTCATTTCCTCACTGTTCGTTGGATATTTGACCTGACCCGCTAGTTTTTAACCTTTATAATGCTAAAAACCACTCAATTAGGGACTTTTCTATGTCAGGGCCACTCAGAACTTACCAAGGTATTCATCCTCAATTAGGCAATAACGTATATGTAGATGAAGCTTCGGTGCTTGTTGGCGATATTGCGTTAGATACTGATGCCAGTATTTGGCCTATGGTGGCGGCGCGTGGTGATGTTAACCATATTCGTATTGGTAAGCGCTCGAACGTACAAGACGGTAGCATATTACATGTGACGCGTAAGTCAGCTGCTCGTCCCGATGGTCATCCACTGATTATTGGTGATGATGTAACTATTGGTCACAAGGCTATGCTTCACGGTTGCAAAGTCGGTAACCGAGTATTAGTGGGTATGGGCGCGATTATTCTCGACGGTGCGATTTTAGAAGATGATGTGATCTTAGGTGCGGGGTCTTTAGTGCCACCGGGCAAGGTATTACAGAGTGGCTATTTATATGTAGGCAGCCCAGTTAAGCAGGCTCGCCCATTAACGCCAGCCGAAATTGCCTTTTTGCCAGAATCTGCCGACAACTATGTCAGACTGAAAAACGAATACTTAGTTGAGTTACAAAACATCTAATCACTTATAGCCAATCTCTTATAGTTAGTCGCTTAGTGTCACTATAGCTATATAAGAAAGGCGGTAGAGACTCATTGAGTCTCTACCGCCTTTTGCTATTCGCTGAGTCAGAAAAGTATCTAAGTTCGATAAGTTTAGCCTAAGTGTACTGCCCCAAACTCATCAAACTCTTCGGCTTCAATTAAGTCTTCCGCCATTTCTTCGGCATCAAATCTCACCGCATCAAACAATGCCAGCATAGCGGCGGCTTCATTGGCACTCGGCTGTTCAGAGAAATCATTCAGCTCGGCTAACTTATTCACACTGATATAGCACTTGATGTTCATCCCCTGTGACTGCGCGATAAAGCAGACTCGCTTGTGGGCGTCGTCCCAATATTGCAGTTCGGGGAAAAGAATACTTTGATTCATGCTTCCTACTTAGGCTCGGCCATTAGTTTATCCCTCAAAAGATTTAATACCACTTGAGTGTCGGGCTCGATACCTCGCCATAGGGTAAAACTCTTAGCCGCTTGTCCGACTAACATGCCGAGCCCATCAATAACCTTAGCTGCACCTTGAGATAGCGCCCATTGGTTAAAAGCGGTGACCGAGGCGCCGTACATCATGTCATAACAAACAGTTTGGGTAGTGATGATATGCGCTGGCAAAGTTGGCAACTCGCCCGCAAGACTCGCCGAGGTTGAGTTAATGACGATATCGAACTCGCCCACAAGCTCATTCATTTCTACGGCGGTGACTCTATTTGCGAAAGCACCGTTATCCACCGAAGTAAAGATATCGACCAGAAGCTGTGCCTTAGTGTGAGTGCGATTACTGATGATCAGCTGCGCAATTCCCGCATTTAATAACGGCAGAATACAACCGCGCGCCGCACCACCAGCACCAATAAGCAACACGCGCTTATCTTGCAGGCTGCCTAAGTTAGCGATGAGATCGGCCACCAGCCCTAAGCCATCGGTGTTATCACCGCGAATAGTGCCATCGGCCAATAAACTTAAGGTGTTTACCGCGCCGGCAAGCTTGGCCTCTGGGCTGAGACTGTCACACAGCGCAAAAGCTTGCTCCTTAAAAGGCACTGTCACATTCGCGCCCTTGCCGCCCGCATTGAAAAACGCCGTCAGTGAGGCTTCAAAACCATCGACCGGAGCAAGAATGGCTTCATAGGTTAATAACTCTTGGGTGGGCGCGGCAAATTGTCCATGGATGAACGGCGATTTACTGTGGCTAATTGGATTGCCAAACACTGCGTATCTGTCTGTCATAGCGATATTAAATTTTAGGTTCAATGGCTTTGCAGTCTACCGCGCTTTTGAGCCTAGGCAAGACGAATTATGCTCAACTAAATTTCACGCTGGATTTCACGCTATAATGCGCCATCGGCTCAATACTCTCTATTTTAGTGAACGACTATTCCAATGAACTGGCTTAAAAAGATTTTTAGCAAACACACTCCACCGCAGGATGATCGCGATCCGAGCCAATCTAACGCTTACGACTTAATCGGCGGCGAAAAAGTGATCCGCGCTATCACCAAATGTTTTTATCAGAAGATGGCAAGCTCCGCAGAAACGACAACACTGCTTGCCATTCATAGAGCGCCAATTGCGGAATCAGAGCAGAAGTTGTTCGAATTTTTAAGTGGTTGGCTCGGCGGGCCACAGCTCTACCAGCAGAAATATGGTCATCCCGCATTGCGAGCACGACACATGCATTTCGCCGTCGATGAGGCGATGCGGGATCAATGGCTGTTCTGTATGAAATTTGCGATTGAAGAAAACATTAATAAGCCAGAGCATCGAGCCGCCATCTTTGAGGCGATTTCAACTCTGGCTGATCATATGCGTAATCAATAAAGTGGACATCGCATCCACTTTTTAAGATTAATGGCTAAACCCAGTCGCGGGGTTTGAGGTAGTTATCGTACAAATCTGCCTCTGGGCTTCCCGCCTCTGGTGTATAAGCATATTGCCAACGCACTAATGGCGGCATCGACATTAAGATAGACTCGGTACGGCCGCCCGTCTGTAGGCCAAACAAAGTGCCTCTGTCGTAGACTAAGTTGAACTCAACATAACGACCACGACGATAGAGTTGGAACTGACGCTCACGCTCACCGAATTCAGTCTCTTTACGACGCTCGACAATCGGCGCATAGGCCGTTAAGAAGCCATTACCTACAGCTTGCATAAAGCTAAAGCTTTGCTCGAATCCTGCTTGATTCAAGTCATCGAAAAACAATCCACCCACGCCGCGGGTTTCATTACGATGCGGTAGGAAGAAATACTCATCGCACCATTTCTTATACTTGGGATAAACCTCATCCCCGAAAGGCGCGCAAATATCCTTAGAAGTCTGGTGCCACTCGCGCACATCTTCCTCGAACGGATAATAAGGCGTTAAATCAAAGCCACCACCAAACCACCACACGGGATCGGCACCCTCTTTTTGAGCGATAAAGAAACGCACATTGGCATGAGTCGTTGGGATATAAGGATTATTAGGATGAATCACTAAAGAAACCCCCATAGCTTCAAAACTACGGCCCGCTAACTCAGGGCGATGCGCCGTAGCCGACGCAGGCATAGCAGCGCCAGTCACATGGGAAAAGTTAACCCCAGCTTGCTCGAACACTGCACCTTGGGTTAATACTCGGCTCGTGCCACCACCGCCTTCGGCGCGAGTCCATGAATCAGCGGCAAAGGTCGCCTGGCCATCCAGCGCCTGTAAACCAGCACAAATTCGGTTTTGTAGATCGATTAAAAACGCTTTTACCACTGCAACATCAGGCACACTCATCTTGTTATCCTTATTATTAGTTTGCTCATTGCCCATTTCGTAAAATCTTACCGCTTCGCGCATCGATAATGGTCGAGGGCTGACGTTGCTCACCGAGTTCACCTAATACGAGTGCATCAATTTTACCTGTAAAATCTGCGAGAATTTCATCGGCAGTTAATGCTGGCTCTTCGCCTGCAAGGTTAGCGCTGGTCGACACTAAAGGTTTATTGAGCGCGCGGCACAGGGCTTGCACCCCAGTATGGGCAGATACTCGCACTGCGATAGAGTCAAATTCACCACAGAGGTATTTTGAAACCTGCGCTTTGATTGGCATTACAAAGGTAAAAGGCCCCGGCCACTTGGAAAATGCAAACTCGAGCTGCTCAACAGTTAATTGCGATTCATCAACATAGGCTAAAAGCTGCTGAAAATCACTGGCGACTAAGATCAGTCCTTTTTGCCATGGGCGCTGTTTTACCGCCAATAACTTTTGGATAGCGGTGTCATTATCTGGGTCGCAACCTAGGCCATAAACCGCCTCGGTTGGATAAGCGATAACACCACCGTTAAGCACAATATCTTTTATGTCAGATGGGTGCAGCTGCAACATCTTAGGATCACCTTTTGAGTATTGTCGATTTCAACAATCAAATTATTGGATAAATTCGAATACTGACCGCCCCATCAGCGGTCAGCCGAGGATTATACGCAAGCCACTTTCATCGGCCAAATATTAAGATGCAGGTCACACAATAAACTAAAGTGGTCTTTTGTATTTACAGCTTTTTTGCGGGCATTCTAAACGCATCCCAGCCGCACCTTTACGCTCGACTAAGATCCCAAAACCACAACTAGGGCAAGCTTCAGCAACCGGAGGATAATTCACAATAAACTTACACTTAGGGTAAGCACTGCAGGCATAAAAACTCTTTCCGAAGCGACTAGTTCTGTGCTCAAGCTTACCCGCTTTGCATTCAGGGCAAGGAATTTCAGGCTTATCACTCGCTTGATCCTGTTTTTCAATATGCGTGCAGCTAGGATATTGAGTACACCCGATAAAGATCCCAAATCGACCAGATTTTACCGCCAGCTCGTGGCCGCATTCAGGACATACAGAACCTTCAATCACTTGAGTTTCAATGGATTCGTGTTGCACTAAGGGACGAGTGTAATTACAGCTAGGGTAATTATTACAGCCAATAAAACCGCCGTGCTTACTGTGTTTAACCGATAACTCGCTGCCACATTCAGGGCAAAGTTCGTATTCTTTTTCCAGTGCGTGTTCGTGGGCACTAAATAATTGTTCATCAATCTTAGACATAATCATTCACCACCTGTCGTAGCGCATTAGGATATCAAGCGCAGTGCCATCAAGGAATTTATGGCATCAAAAAAGGAGGTCTTAGCCTCCTTTCTCTCATAATTCATCTTTCACAACGATTAAGAATGCAGTCGGCCTTCGGGCTGTTCGAAGATTAAATCTTCCATTTGCTCATAAGCGGACTCATGACCAGGAGCGTTAAACAACACCATTAAGATAACCCATTTGAGATCTTCTAAAATCAGGGTTGGTTCATCCAACTCCATAACTCTATCGATCACCATTTCACGGGTTTCGACATTCAGCACTTTAACTTGCTCTAAAAACAACAAGAAACCGCGGGATTCTACATCCAGCTTGTCCATTTCGTCCTTTGTATAGATACGAAACGAATGCTGATCGTGATTACAAAGATAAGGTTTATCCCCTTCTTGTAATTCAGCTAAGCGCTCCAACCAAGTTAACGCTTTTAAAATCTCGGATTGATGAAATCCGGCACGAGTGAGTTCCTTGGTTAACTCGTCTTCATCAACTAGTAGTTCAACTTCACTGTGAACATAGTTTTCAAATAGATACATGAGGATATCAAACATGGCTAGCTCCTCTTTACTCTGACGTAACCACCGGGTACTGCTATTACCCAACCTTGCAACTCAAGTTCAAGCATTTGTTCTAACACCAGATCTATCGTTTTTCCACTATGTTCAACGACTGCATCAATTGATGTAGTTTCATAACCTACACTAGCTAACAGAGACGAAAATGGCAAATTACAAATCTCGTCTTGCTGTATATGGTGGCATAACTTCAATTCTTCAAGGTGGAAAGCGGTTAAACTTGCCAACTCTTCCACTATATCGGCAGCGGTTTCCACAAGCTTTGCTCCATCACGTAATAAATCATGGCAGCCTTGATGGTAACCACCTAAGATTGAGCCCGGAACGGCAAACACCTCACGCCCTTGTTCCATCGCCAACCTAGCAGTGATTAAAGAGCCGCTTTTGCGACAGGCTTCAACCACAAGAGTACCTAAAGATAGACCGCTAATAATGCGATTTCGTTTCGGGAAATTACCCGCAAAGGGACCAGTATCAGGCCAAAACTCGCTAAGTATACAGCCTTGCCGCTGAATATCATGATAAAGCTGTCGATGTTTTCGTGGATAAATGATCTCTATGCCCGTTCCTAGTACGGCAATAGTGCGCCCTTGATGGTCAACACAGGCTTTATGGGCCGCCCCATCAATCCCCATCGCCATGCCACTACAGATACCAAATCCCATTGAGGACATCTCAGCAGCCAGTTGGTAAGCGACCTGCAATCCGCCAGGAGAAGCATTACGACTGCCAACAATCGCAAGATAAGGAAGGGCTAACGCCTCTAAGCAACCTTTAACGAACAGGACAGCGGGCGGATCTGAGAGTTGTTTTAATAATGGTGGATAAAGCGGATCAGAGAAACAAAGCAGATGATGATCGGCGGCTTGCTGTTGCCATTCGAGGGCGACATCCACTTTTTGATAATCAATAACAAGGCTATGGAGCAGATGATCAGATAAAGGTAGCGCTTGTCTCTCATGCTCTAACCTTTGTCTGAGGTCGTCCACTTCCATGTGCATTAATAATTGTTGGATCCGAGCGGGTCCTAGCCCAGATACAGCACAAACAACTAACCAATCGACCAAATTTTCAGAGATTATAGACCTCTTAAGGCTAAAGATTCTGGGGCGATTAACTTATCGTCGACACGAACAGGCCGCTCGGTGGAGACAATCAAACCTAAGCTCGCCTTATCAAACACTTTAAACACTAACAACTTACCATGATAAACATCCGGCATCTTAACTGCACGATCCGAAGAGACTGACGCCATTAGGTTATCATAGGCAGTACGTTCAATTGCAGGAACCGGCATACCATCATTGTTGATAACAATAACCTCACCATCACGGTAAATAGAAAATACCACCCCAGGCTCGACGCCATCCTGAGTACCTTTATCTAAGTACACGACATTCAACTTACCCGCTTCACGCAAATTTGATTCTGTCGCTAACACTAAAGCCGGTATCTTTAATTCCGCAGGTTTAGGAGTAAAGTAAGCTGACATCAAGGAATCACTTTCCATCGGCAATACTCTGAAGCCCGCTTTGGTTTCGCGAAAGCTCGTTAGCAACTTAATTTTTGAAACCTTACCAGACTCAATCACTTGCCCAGTAGACGACAAAATGGCTTCTTGTCCTAACGCTTCGCCTGACACTTTATTGAAAAACTCGCGACCGCGTTCGTAAATACCATATTTTTGGTTTATTGGCAGTTCAGCATCAATATAAATCACATCACCAACAATATGGTGACGCGATGGACTTTCACCTGCCAGCACCATAGGTTGCTCAGTAAGCCAGTGAGTCTCGACGACCCGATTCTGCACTAAATATTGTTCAATCAAGGCTAAATCAACGGCTGGAATAGCATTACTCTTAGCAATGACACGTCCCTCGGGACTCTTTTTTACATGGGGTTTAGCACTATCGACAGTAGCACCATTACGCACAAGGCGCGGCTGACCATCAATAAATACCAGAGTGAGTTGATCGCCAGGGTAAATAAGGTGGGGGTTAGCAATCTGTGGGTTTACATCCCAAAGACTCGGCCATTTCCATGGGTCATTCAGAAACGCGGCGGAGATATCCCAAAGAGTATCGCCCTTTTTCACTACATATGACTCAGGATGCCCCGCCTTAAGCGTCAGGGTATCTGCGGCAACAAACGTGCAATTGAATGTCATTAACGCGAGTAAAATTAACCGTTTCATGGGTATTTCCATGTTGTTTAACTCTTAGTTTGAGCTTTTACTGTTATTGGTAGGCACTAAAGATTAAAATTAACTCATTAGCATCAGTCAGTATAACTAACTGGCAGAGATTTGACAGACTTGTTAAGAGTTTATGTATGACACTATTAAAAGTATTACAATTCCCTGACGAAAGATTACGAACACAAGCCACACCCATCACAGAGTTTAATGCCGAGCTGCAGACTCAAATTGATGATATGTTCGAAACCATGTACCAAGAAAAAGGTATCGGTCTGGCCGCGACCCAAGTGGATTACCATAAACAACTTATTGTCATGGACTTACAGGATGAAGTCGAACGACCCAAAGTGTTTATCAACCCCGAAATTATCGCCAGCAGCGGTGACTTCTGCAATGAAGAAGGCTGCCTGTCAGTTCCGGGGATTTACGCCAAAGTCGATCGCGCCGAATTTGTCACGGTAAAAGCCTTAGACAGGCACGGTAACGAATTTATAGTTGAGACCGATGAGTTATTTGCCATTTGTATTCAACACGAAATGGATCACCTCAAAGGCAAATTGTTTGTCGATTATTTGTCGCCGCTAAAACGTCAGCGGATCAAACAAAAACTTGAAAAAGCGGCCCGATTGGACGCCAAAGAAGCATAGGATCAGATTTGAAACCACTCAACATCATCTTTGCCGGAACACCGGATTTTGCCGCTCGCCACTTACAAGCACTTTTAAACTCACACCACAATGTGATTGGCGTTTACACTCAGCCCGATAGACCCGCTGGCCGCGGCAAGAAACTGACCGCCAGCCCAGTAAAAGAACTCGCTATCGCCAATAGTATTCCAGTGTTTCAACCCGGCTCATTACGTAAAGAACCCGCGCAACAAGAACTTGCCGCACTCAACGCCGATATCATGGTGGTCGTAGCCTACGGTCTGATCTTGCCAAAAGTCGTGTTAGATACACCGCGTTTAGGTTGTATTAACGTTCATGGTTCTATTTTGCCACGCTGGCGTGGTGCCGCACCGATCCAACGCGCACTTTGGGCCGGCGACAAAGAAACTGGCGTAACCGTTATGCAGATGGATGTGGGTTTAGATACTGGTGACATGCTGCTTAAAACCTATCTGCCAATCGAAGATAATGACACGTCAGCCAGCCTTTACGAGAAACTGGCAGAACAAGGTCCCGTTGCCCTATTGCAAGCACTCGAAGGTTTGGCAAATGGCACTTTAGCCGCTGAAAAACAAGATGAAGCCTTAGCGAACTACGCAGAAAAACTCAGCAAAGAAGAAGCTAGACTCGACTGGAATAAATCCGCTAAACAGTTATGGCAAGAAGTCCGCGCCTTTAATCCTTGGCCTGTGAGTTACTTTGAGCACCAAGGTAACACTATTAAAGTGTGGCAAACCCAAGTCAGCGAAATCACCAGCACAGCTGCTCCGGGCACTATTATCAGCGCCAGCAAAAAAGGCATAGACGTCGCCACCGCTGATGGTGTGTTAACCCTGCTGAGTATGCAGCTTCCGGGGAAAAAGCCACTCAATGTTGCCGATATTCTCAATGCTCGAGGTGAATGGTTTAGCCCGAATACTCGCCTCGCAAACGAGGCACAATAATCATGAACTTGCGCGCGCTAGCTGCGAAAGCCATCTTCGAAGTATTAGAAAAAGGCGTGTCACTGTCAGTGGCATTGCCTGATCAACAAAAGCATCTTGCCAGCGGCAAAGATAAAGCCCTACTTGCCGAGATCTGCTATGGAGTGATGCGCACTCTGCCGCAAATAGAAAAACGCATCAGTCAATGCCTAGAGAAACCACTTAAAGGCAAACAAAGGATTATCCACCAGCTGCTGATCGTAGGTTGCTATCAACTGTACTTCACTCGTATTCCAAGCCACGCCGCAATTTCAGAAACCGCCGAAGCCTGTCGCCAATTAAAATTTGAAGGCATGGTCAAAGTGGTTAATGGTGTACTGCGCAATATTCAGCGCCAGCTATCGCCGCTAAGCACTGAATCAGATACCTTAAGCTATAACACACCCGCTTGGTTAATTAAGCGCTTAAAAGAAGCCTATCCCGAGCAGTGGCAAGACATCATTCAACAAAGCCATGAACGCCCGCCCATGTGGCTGCGTAACAATCGCTTATCCCAGAGCCGTGCCGAATACCTCGCTGCTTTAGCCGAAATCGACATTGAAGCGAGCGAAGGCAGCAGTGCCGATGCCATTCTCCTAGCGCATCCAAAGGATGTCGCCACTCTGCCACACTTTCATGAAGGTGCAGCATCAGTGCAAGATGGCGCGGCACAATGGGCGGCGACCTTACTTGCCCCGCAAGCGAATGAATTAATACTCGATGCCTGCGCGGCACCCGGTGGCAAAAGTTGTCACTTACTCGAACTTGAGCCGAGTATCAAATTAGTCGCTGTTGATTTTGATGCCAAACGCCTTGAACGTGTGCAACAGAACCTTGACCGCTTATCATTAAAAGCGGAGCTTATCCATGGTGATGCGGCCAACATAGACTCATGGTGGCAAGGCGGACAATTTGATCGTATCTTACTGGACGCGCCTTGCTCAGCCACGGGAGTGATCCGCCGCCATCCCGATATTAAATGGTTGCGAAAAAACCATGACATCGAAGAGTTGGCTGAACTACAACAGCAAATTCTCGATCATTGCTGGAAGTGGCTAAAACCCGGTGGCACGCTTCTTTATGCCACTTGTTCGATTTTACCGCAGGAAAACCGCGACCAGATCAGTGCGTTTTTAGATAGAACGGTAGATGCTAAGCTAGACACACTTGCCCAGCAAAATTCGCCACAGGATATAGGTTGGCAAATCACGCCAGGACAAGACAATATGGATGGGTTTTATTATGCCCGTTTATTGAAAGCGACTGATTAGGAAGTAAGCAAGGCCATGAAAATTATCATATTAGGTGCGGGTCAAGTCGGGGGAACCTTGGCCGAAAATTTGGTGGGTGAGAACAATGACATCACCATTGTCGATTATGACAAATCCAGATTACGCGCCCTGCAAGATAAATATGACCTTCGCGTCGTAGCGGGCCATGCCGCTCACCCTGATGTGCTCAGAGAAGCGGGCGCAGAAGATGCCGACATGCTTATCGCCGTAACCAATAGTGATGAATGCAATATGGCTGCCTGCCAGATTGCCTATACCCTTTTTGGTACGCCGACTAAAATTGCCCGTATCCGCTCAGAACCGTATTTGGCGATGCGCGATAAACTCTTTATCGACAGTGAAACCAAAAATAGCGACGGTCGCCCCCGCGGCGGCTTCGTGATCGATGAATTAATCGCCCCTGAACAGTTAGTGACCGCTTACATCCAGCGACTCGTAGAATATCCAGGCGCATTGCAAGTACTCGAATTTGCCGAAGGACGGCTAAGCCTAGTTGCCGTTCGTGCCTATTACGGCGGCCCACTGGTGGGGAATGCATTAGCGGCACTTCGCGAACACATGCCCAATATTGATACCCGAGTCGCGGCGATCTTCCGCCAAGGCCGCGCTATTATGCCTCGCGGAACGACCATTATCGAAGCCGATGATGAAGTCTTCTTCGTTGCAGACAGTCGCCACATTCGTGCTGTCATGAGCGAAATGCAAAAGCTCGATAACTCCTACCGCAACATTATGATCGCCGGTGGCGGTAACATAGGCCTAGGTTTAGCAAAACGCCTTGAGCGCACCCACTCGGTCAAACTGATTGAGCATAAATTAGAACGTGCAGAAGCCTTATCGGAGCAGCTGGAAAATACCACAGTGTTCTGCGGTGATGCCTCAGATCAAGAATTACTGCTCGAAGAACACATAGACCAAACCGACGTATTTATTGCGGTCACCAATGACGACGAAGCCAATATTATGTCCGCCCTGCTAGCAAAACGTATGGGCGCGAAAAAGGTCATGGTGCTTATTCAACGCGAAGCCTATGTGGATATCGTGCAAGAAGCCAACATCGATATTGCAATCTCACCACAGCAAGCGACGATTTCAGCACTATTAACTCATATTCGTCAGGGTGATATCTGTAACGTTTACTCTCTACGTCGTGGGGCGGCCGAGGCAATTGAAGCCATCGCCCACGGAGATGCCAGCACTTCTAAAGTCGTTGGCAAAGCCATTGGTGATATTAAGTTGCCACCGGGGACAACGATTGGCGCCATTGTCCGCAATGATGAAGTGCTGATGGCCCACGACAAAACCGTGATAGAGCAAGGAGATCACGTGATCTTGTTCTTAGTGAATAAAAAGTTTGTCGGCGAAGTCGAGAAGCTTTTCCAACCAAGTGCTTTCTTCTTCTAAGAACCTTAGTAAGCCAACTTATGCTGAACTTTAGACCGCTATTGTTTATTTTAGGGCTGTTTTTGTCCATGCTGACAGCTTTCATGCTGATCCCACTGCTCCTCGCCGCATACAAAGGAGAGGAAACTGTGGGCTCTTTTATGGTGTCGGCATTAGTCACAGGCATTAGCTCAAGCCTGTGTTTACACAATGGCCAGAGCAAAAGCATTAACCTCAATATCCGCGATATGTTCCTGCTAACCAGCCTAACGTGGTTGATCGTAAGCCTATTCGCGGCCATGCCATTTACCCTTTATCACGGTATTGGTTATACCGACGCCTTCTTTGAAACCATGTCCGGCATCACGACCACAGGTTCTACTGTACTCTCAGGGTTGGATACTATGGATCACAGTATCTTAATCTGGCGCTCTTTATTGCAATGGCTAGGTGGGATTGGTTTTATCGTAATGGCGGTGGCGATTCTGCCCTTCTTAAACGTCGGCGGGATGCGGCTATTCCGCACTGAATCATCCGATTGGAGCGATAAAGCAGTGCCTCGCACCCAAAGCATGGCTAAGTATTTATTCTTTATATATATTTTACTAACGAGTATCTGCTGTGTTGCCTATCATCTGGCAGGAATGACTTGGTTTCAGGCCATCAATCATGCAATGACCACCCTCTCGACTGGTGGCTACTCGACCTCAGATAGCTCAATGGCGGCGTTCTCCAACTCTGCACACTGGGTTGGGATTTTCTTTATGGCAGCAGGTGGCTTGCCACTGCTCATGTTTGTACAAACCATACAGCAAAGGGATCTACGGATTTGGAACGATGCTCAGGTCAAAGGCTTCTTATTTTTCCTCACATTTGTATCTTGTTCTATTGGCTTCTGGCTGTGGCAAACCCGCGACATTGAGCTTCTAGATGCACTGCGTTTATCCAGCTTTAACGTGGTATCGGTAGTCACCACTACAGGTTATGGCTTAACGGACTACGGTGCTTGGGGCGCCTTTGCCAATATCGCCTTCCTGTTTTTAATGTTTGTCGGTAGTTGCTCTGGTTCAACTTCGGGCGGGATTAAGATCTTCCGTTTTCAAATTGCTGGGGCCATTATGCGCGAGCAATTGAAACAGCAATGTCATCCAAACGGTATCTTTAGGGAACGTTACAACAACCGCATCATCAGTGATGATATCGTGCGCTCTCTGATCACTTTCGTACTGCTGTTTGTGATGGTTATTGTAGGCTTGTCAGTGATTTTAGTGCTCACGGGTCTCGATCCTATGACCAGTTTCACGGGAGCGATTACGGCAGTCACTAACGTTGGCCCTGGTTTAGGCCCGATTATTGGCCCTGTAGGTAACTTCTCAACGCTACCCGATGTCGCTAAATGGGCGTTGTCACTCGGCATGCTCCTCGGTCGTTTAGAAATCTTAACCGTGGCGGTATTGTTCCACCCGAGTTTCTGGAAGTACTAATTCAGTAGAGATTGAATACTAAAAAGGCGCTTAACTTGTTAAGCGCCTTTTTTATTAAGCCTGACCCGTCCTAAATAGCAGTAACGTCAGCTAATTCCAACAGATGATCAGCATAGACTTTCACATCTGCCCAGTCGGTATAATCGATAACTGACTTAGGATCAGTTGGACCCTTAGTCATCTTCATAATCAACTGAATCGCCAATCTGTCATACCAAGGCCATGAAGGATAATCCACTTTGCCCGCAATAATTTTAAGATCAGCAGGCGTCCATGGCGATAACGCAATGAACTTTTGCAGATATTTATTATTTGCAGGGATACGTTTTTCAGGATTTCTCGCCACAACATTGACGCAGAAAAAACTGTTTGGCAATGCGCCCAGAGCCTGTGCATGCTGCTCAATAAATTGAAAAACGCTCTTATCATAGGTGCCATAGAGCACGCAGGCACCTAAGGCAACGACATCATAATCAGGCCAATTAATACAAGTCGCAGCAGCACTGTTGATATCGATGAGGTCAACCTTAGCGTCACGAAATCTTAATTGCTCGGCAATTGCACTGGCAATCTTGGCCGTATGGCCACCACGGGTAAAATAAAGTACGAGGACGCGTGTCATAGGCAATTCCCGATCCACTGAGTAATACCACCATTGTGGCAAGGTTACGTTAAATAAACCTCTGATAGGATCACAAATCAGTCGTATCTCATATTCTGAGATGCAAAAATTGAGATCTGCATTGCCGAGCAGTATGATTGCGTAAACACATGTGTTAAATTAGAATTATCTAATCAAAAGCGATAAAGTGAGTGACCTTATGCAAAATGATATAGATGTAGATGCAATGGTAACTAATGCGGAAAGTGCGGCTAAATGGCTCAAGGCCATAGCGAACCCTTATCGCCTAATGATTTTATGTCTATTACTAGACAAAGAGTTGAGCGTAACCGAGCTCAACGCCACAGTGCCATTAAGTCAGTCGGCCCTATCCCAGCATTTAGCTGTATTACGCGCAGAAGATCTCGTGGATACCCGTAAGAGCTCGCAGATTGTTTACTATAAACTCAAGAACGAGCAAGTCACCCAAGTGATTTCAATTCTGCATAGCCGCTACTGCGCGGCCTAACACTGCAAAATTAGCCTAAATTTAAGCCCTAACCTCTTGCAAGTGGTTAGGGCTTAATGGTTTTCAATGTTGGCTAAAACGGTTACCGAAGGCATCGACTTTTGCCCAATCGGTAAACTCAAAAGTGCCTGTGATATCCGTAGGCCCTTTAGTCAACCACATGATAAAACGTATCATGGTCCGGTCAAAGAAACCGTATTTAGGGTAATCAATCTTGCCCGCAAACACTTCTAACTGCTGGGGTTGCCACAGTGAAAGCTTGAGAAACTTTTGCATATAAGGATTGGTTTCAGGCGTATTTTTTAAGGGTTTGCGCGCTACTACGTTAACGGTAAAAAAACCATTAATCTTAGTATCTAGCACTGCATGGTGGCGATTCACATACTGATAAAGCTCTGGTCTATGTTTACCATAACGAATACTGGCACCAATCAGCACTTTATCAAAATCCACTAAGCTCAACGCTTCCGCCTGCTCTAATGTGGCGAGCGAAACCTGCTCTCCCGCCTGTTCAGCAATCGTCTTCATTTTTTGGCAAATTGCCAATGTTTGGCCATCTATCGTCGAATAGATTATTAACGTCTGCATGATTAATTCTTCCAAAAAGTTGGCGTAAACAAAATCAGTAAGGTAAATACTTCGAGGCGACCAAACAGCATAGCCACGACCAATACCCACTTGGCTCCATCACCAATACTGGCATAATTGCTCGCTACCTCACCTAAACCTGGGCCTAGGTTGTTTAAGCATGCCGCCGTGGCACTAAAAGCCGTAATATCATCTAATCCCATCGCCATGAGTGCAAGCATACAAATCACAAACACCAGCGCATAGGCAGAAAAGAATCCCCAAACAGCATCAACCACGCGGTCGGGTAAGGCTTTAGAGCCAATCCTAATCGAAAACATTGCCTTAGGGTGAACGAGTCGTTTCAATTCACGGGAACCCTGTAACAGCAGTAAAATTACTCGAATGACCTTAATCCCACCCGCAGTTGAGCCACCACAGCCACCGATAAAACTCGAAAACATTAATAGTATGGGTAAAAACAATGGCCACAGATGGAAGCTATCAGTGCCAAATCCAGCCGTAGTGGCAACTGAAACTGCCTGAAATAAAGCATGATCTAAGGTTTCTTCTGGCGAATCATAAATACCAGAACGATAAAGCGTGAAGAAACAAATCGCTGTGAGAATAAGTTGAATCGCCACCAGCATCTTAAATTCAGCATCTTTAAAATAGACTCTAACGTTAATCCCACGTCGTGAGAATGCCGCAAAATGCACGCTAAAGTTAACCGCAGAAACAATTAAAAAGAACACACAAATAAGGTTAATAGTAGGACTATCGAAATAGCCCATGCTGGCATCGTGGGTCGAAAAACCTCCGATGGCTATGGTCGAAAATGAATGACAAATGGCGTCAAAAATACTCATGCCCGCCCACCAATAAGCCGTCGCGCAGGAAATCGTTAGCAGTAAATAGATATACCACAGTGCTTTAGCGGTTTCGGCTATCCGCGGGGTCATCTTACTGTCTTTCACTGGCCCCGGAATTTCTGCGCGATAAAGCTGCATTCCTCCCACACCGAGCACAGGTAAAATAGCCACTGCGAGCACAATAATCCCCATGCCGCCAAGCCATTGCAGCATATGGCGGTAAAACAAAATGGCCTTAGGTAGGAAATCGAGCCCGACAATGACAGTGGCTCCGGTGGTGGTTAACGCAGAAAAAGATTCAAAGAAGCTGTCTGTCCAGCTTAAGTCTGGCTGACTCGAAAAGATAAACGGCAAGGCACCAATAGAACCCAGTACAGTCCAGAACAGCACGACAATCAGGAAGCCCTCTCGCGTACGCAATTCTTCTTTGCAGTGGCGGTTTGGATACCAGAGCCAAAAACCAATAAATAGGCTAACAAAAAATGCCTGCATAAACGCCGTGCCGCCGCCATCGTTATACCAAACAGCGATCAGTGCTGGTGGCAGCATAGTGATTGAAAATAAACCAATCAGCAGGCCTATGATTCTAATTATGGTTTTATATTGCATTACGCGAGTTCAATTATTCCATTGGCTGTAAAGGTATTTTCAGCATTTGGGCTATTTTGGCATAATTTACGCAGGCATCACAGCTCAAACTCGGGCCTCAAACTTCCTTGACTCAGTGTCGCCAGTGACTCACAAAGCCATGCCTGTTGCTCTCGCCCTATCTCAAACACAATATCGACCGCTGCGGCAAATTGCTTATCGATGATCACGGCATCCACTTGCTGTAATAGATGCTCGACATCGCGCAGCTGCGCATAATCACAATGCAACTTGGCGGGATACCGTAACTGTTTGAGTCGCGTCGGTAATTGAATCAAGCCTTGCCTTAAGCCCGACGTATAAGCCCGAACGAGTCCACCTACGCCTAGCTTAGTACCGCCATAGTAACGCACGACAACAGCGCCAACTTCGCCAATATGTGCCCCTTGCAACACAGCTAACATAGGGCGACCAGCACTGCCAGCGGGCTCACCGTCATCACTCGAACCAATCAAGACGCTATCATCCGGTGCGCCAGCAACAAAAGCTGAGCAATAGTGGCTTGCGCTGGGATAGTCACGCTTTATGTCAGTAAGTACTAACTTTAATTTATCGACACTATCGCAATGAAAGAGAAAAGAGATAAAGCGACTATGCTTTATCTCTTCTTCAATGACGATTTCATCACAGGGAACGTTATAACTTTCGAGCACGAATTCGCCCTAATCTATTTTCAAACATCAATCGGCTAAGCCGAGCTCACGGGTCATGTTCTCGTTTCTATCTTGATGCACTATGACGTTATCTTCGATACGAATACCGCCAAAAGGCCTTAACTCATCAACCGTTTGCCAGTTGATCTGCAGGCCACGACTATCTTGTTTAAGCTCATTGAGCAAAGTATCTATGATGTATAACCCAGGTTCCATAGTCAGCACTTGGTTTGGCGCTAAAATGCAGGTGCAGCGCAAGAATGGGTGGGCCTCAGGTGCAGCGATATGGGTACCGCGCTCATCGTGGGAGAAGCCACCCACATCATGCACTTGTAAACCTAACATGTGGCCTAAACCATGGGGGAAGAAAGCACTGGTAATGCCTTGATCAACCAAACCTTGGGCATCCCCCGTGGCTAAATCAAAATCCAATAGCATTTGCGCGACTTTAGCATGAGTCGCTAAGTGTAAATCAGGATAACGCACGCCGGGGCGCATCATGTCGATGAGTTCAAGCTGCGCCTTATTCATCGCAGCGATCAACTCATCAAAACGATTCTTCTCGAATGCATAGGTTCTAGTGATATCAGACGCATAACCAAAGTAGCTCGCGCCCGCATCAATAAGAAAAGACAAACGTTTCGCAGGGCTTTGATGCTCGAGCGCGGTGTAATGCAAAATCGCCGCATTTTGATTAAGAGCGATAATATTGCCGTAGGGCACTTCATTTTCGCTCTGGCCCACGGCAGATAAATAGTGCTGTTGGATCTCGAACTCACTCGCACCGTTATAAAACGCATTTTTAGCCGCCAAATGTCCCTGCACCGCAATTTGGTTGGCGCGGCGGATACATTCCAGCTCATATTCAGTTTTAGTGGTTCTGTGGTAATGCAAATAGCTCATCACAGCATCGGGATTGCGACTGGTAAAACCCAGCACTTCGGCTACATCTAAATGCTCACCCAAATAAGCCCAATTAACAGTGTCTTTGGGTAACAGTTCAGCGACCTTATCGGCCTTAGTTAACAGCTTAATATCAAAATGCTCGGTCCAGAACATATCCGGCACATCGGATACTTTGTGCCAAAAATCCACAGGACGATAAAAAATCAGCTGCGGCTTATCGCGACCATTGACGACTAACCAGCAATTAGGATTATCTAACACTGGCAACCATGCCTTGAAGTGCGGGTTTGCTTTAAAGGGATAATTGATATCATCCAAAAACATCCGATGCGGCTGACCCGAATGGATCACTAAACCAGACAAGGCTTCTCGAGACAAAATCTCTGCGACTCGGCGGTTTAACTCGGCAATATGGGCACGATAGTGATGAGCCAACTGATCCATTTGTCATCTCCTGCAATGAATAAAAGTTAATATTATGAGCCAAATTTGCCCACATAATCTTAATCTGATCATGAACAACAGATTCAATCAAAACGTTAAACTGTCACTCAATCTAAAATACATGGCTGCTGAATAAAGAACATTAAAGCGATAACATCATGATTATTTTTAATAATTCTATTCAACCCTAGCATGGCTACAGCGTTTAAACGTCTAAGGAAAACAGCCACAAAGACCTATTTATCCGCAAAGTGATTTAACGCATTCTAGGTGTTCTACACTCTGTGCAGTGTATCACAAAGGTGAAAAATCACTCTAGCCGACAAGAAATTAAACAGTCGTTTAAATTGGGTGTTGTAATTTATCGAATTTCGAAGCACACTGGCACACAACTGGTCAAATGATGGCCGAAGCTGCTGTGAGATAGAGAGTCGTACTAGCACCAACACATAATGGTGGGTATCACTTTTAAGCCAAAAGGAAGCAAGCAATGATCTACCAAAGTCCTACAATTCAAGTTGAGTTACTCGAGGATAATATTGCCAAGCTGTGCTTTAACGCACCCGGTTCGGTGAACAAATTCGACAGAGAAACCCTCGCTTCGCTCGATGCCGCATTAGACAGCATCAAGCAAAATTCCAATATCAAAGCGTTAGTGCTGACCTCAAGTAAAGATACCTTTATTGTGGGTGCCGACATTACCGAATTTTTAGGCCTATTTGCACAAGATGACGCCGTACTGCTCTCTTGGGTTGAACAAGCCAACGCTGTATTCAACAAACTCGAAGACTTACCTTTCCCAACCGCATCTGCAATCAAAGGCTTTGCCTTAGGTGGCGGCTGTGAAACCATTCTGGCAACGGATTTTCGTATCGCAGATACCACAGCCAAAATCGGTTTACCTGAAACTAAACTCGGCATCATCCCAGGCTTTGGCGGCACAGTTCGTCTGCCACGTGTGATTGGTGCAGATAACGCACTTGAATGGATCACCACAGGTAACGACCAACGCGCTGAAGATGCACTGAAAGTCGGTGCTGTGGATGCTGTGGTTGCGCCAGAAGCATTAGAAGCGGCTGCGATTCAAATGCTCAAAGATGCTGTTGCTGAAAAGTTGGATTGGCAAGCGCGTCGTAACCGCAAGCTGTCTGCACTAACACTGCCAAAACTTGAAGCTATGATGTCATTCACCACAGCCAAAGGCATGGTGTTTGCGGTTGCGGGTAAACACTACCCTGCACCAATGGCCGCAGTAAGCGTAATTGAGCAAGCATCAACTAAAGGCCGCACCGAAGCACTGCAAATCGAGCATCAAGCCTTTATCAAACTGGCTAAAACTGACGTTGCTAAAGCGCTTATCGGTATCTTCCTTAATGATCAATTCGTTAAAGGCAAAGCGAAAAAAGCGGGTAAATTAGCCAAAGAAGTGAAAAACGCTGCCGTATTAGGTGCTGGCATTATGGGCGGCGGTATCGCCTACCAAAGCGCCAGCAAAGGCACACCGATTGTCATGAAAGACATTGCCCAGCCAGCATTAGATTTAGGCCTCAATGAAGCCGCCAAACTGCTGTCTGCCCAAGTTGCTCGTGGTCGTTCAACACCCGAAAAAATGGCCAAAGTGCTGAACAACATCACGCCTTCATTAGATTATGCTGCGATCAAACACAGTGATGTCGTCGTTGAAGCCGTTGTTGAACATCCAAAAATTAAAGCACAGGTTTTAGCCGAAGTTGAAGGCTATGTGAGTGAAGATGCAATTATCGCGTCAAACACCTCAACGATTTCAATCAACTTGCTCGCTAAGAGCATGAAGAAACCTGAGCGTTTCTGCGGTATGCATTTCTTCAACCCAGTGCACAAAATGCCGTTGGTAGAAGTTATCCGTGGTGAGCACAGTTCTGAAGAAACCATCGCCTCTGTTGTGGCTTACGCCAGCAAAATGGGCAAAACCCCAATCGTGGTAAACGATTGCCCAGGCTTCTTCGTTAACCGCGTACTCTTCCCTTACTTTGCAGGCTTTAACGGCTTACTTGCCGAAGGTGGCGACTTTGCTGCAATCGACAAGGTAATGGAAAAACAATTCGGTTGGCCAATGGGCCCTGCTTACCTGCTCGACGTAGTGGGTTTAGACACAGGTCATCACGCCCAAGCCGTTATGGCTGAAGGTTTCCCTGATCGAATGGGTAAATCAGGCACTGATGCGATTGATGTGATGTTTGAGAACAAACGTCTTGGCCAGAAAAATAGCAAAGGTTTCTATGTCTATTCAGTCGATAGCCGTGGTAAACCGAAGAAAGATGTCGATCCTACGAGCTACGGCCTATTGAAAGCTGCCTTTGGCGAATTAAAAGTCTTTGAAGCCGATGACATTATTGCCCGTACAATGATCCCTATGATCATCGAAACCGTGCGCTGTTTAGAAGAAGGGATTGTCGCATCGCCTGCCGAAGCGGATATGGGCCTAGTTTATGGCTTAGGTTTCCCGCCATTCAGAGGCGGCGTGTTCCGTTACTTGGATACCATGGGTGTCGCAAACTTTGTGGCCTTAGCAGACAAATATGCTCACTTGGGCGGTCTGTATCAAGTCACAGATGCGATGCGTACATTAGCAGCCAATAACGGTAGCTACTACCAAGCCTAATTAGCGGGAAAGGAATTTAATCATGAAACAAGCTGTTATCGTAGACTGCATCCGTACTCCGATGGGCCGCTCAAAGGCTGGCGTATTTCGTAATGTGCGTGCAGAAACTCTGTCTGCCGAATTAATGAAAGGTCTGTTGCTGCGTAATCCGCAACTCGACCCAAACCTAATTGAAGACGTGATTTGGGGTTGTGTGCAACAAACCCTAGAGCAAGGCTTCAACATTGCCCGTAATGCTTCACTATTAGCCGGCATTCCAAAGACCGCTGGCGCTGTGACGGTTAACCGCCTATGTGGTTCGTCAATGGATGCTATCCATCAAGCTGCGCGGGCGATTATGACTGGCATGGGCGACACCTTTATTATTGGTGGCGTAGAACACATGGGCCACGTGCCGATGAGCCATGGTGTCGACTTCCACCCAGGTCTTGCTAATAACGTGGCAAAAGCCTCTGGCATGATGGGGTTAACTGCTGAAATGCTGGGTAAACTGCACGGTATTACCCGTGAGCAGCAAGATGCTTTTGCGGTACGTTCTCATCAACGCGCTTATGCAGCCACCGTTGAAGGCCGTTTTGCCAAGGAAATCTATGGCATTGAAGGTCACGATGCTAACGGTGCCTTAATTAAAGTCCTGCAAGACGAAGTGATCCGCCCAGAAACGACTATGGAATCTCTAGCAGCACTGCGTCCGGTATTTGATCCAGTCAACGGTACTGTCACTGCGGGTACTTCTTCTGCACTGTCTGATGGCGCTTCAGCCATGTTAATCATGGAAGAATCTAAAGCGCGCGCACTTGGCTTGCCGATTCGTGCACGTATTCGCTCTATGGCGGTTGCGGGTTGTGATGCGGCTATCATGGGTTACGGCCCAGTGCCAGCCACGCAAAAAGCGCTGGCTCGTGCCGGTATCACAGTTGCCGATTTAGATGTGATTGAACTGAACGAAGCGTTTGCTGCTCAGTCTTTACCTTGTGTGAAAGATTTAGGTTTAGCGGATGTGGTTGACGACAAAATCAACCTCAACGGCGGCGCGATTGCACTAGGTCACCCACTGGGTTGTTCAGGTGCGCGTATCTCTACGACGCTGATCAACTTGATGGAAGACAAAGACGCGACCTTAGGTTTAGCGACCATGTGTATTGGTTTAGGCCAAGGTATCGCCACCGTGTTCGAACGCGTTTAATTCGTTAATCAAATAATCATCAAAGCCGGAACTTGTTCCGGCTTTTTTATGCCAAATCTTCTGCCATCATAAATATTAATATTTCTCATTTCTTCTGCTGTTCATTTGAAAATCAGTCCGTTATCGACTTAACTACAAGGGCATTACTGGCTATTGTGGACGACAAGTGGCAGCAATCATCAGCCAAATCTAGGCATTGTAGTGCAAGGATGCAATTCGTTGTTTTACCAGAGGAATGCCAGATGCTACAAACGGAACAAACCCTTTTCGAACAAATGCGGATCACTGAGCTGGAGATCGAGTCTCGTAAGGCGCTCTTCTCTTTTACTGGGGCGGACGTAAAGGCCCTGCAATCCTTTAAGCCCATCATTGAAGAAAACATAGATAAAATCGTCGACGACTTTTACGGCTTACAAACCAGTGTGTCAGAAATTGCGCTCTTGATTGGAGACTCAGACACCCTTGCCCGCCTACGTACCGCACAGAGAAGATATGTGCTTGATTTATTTAATGGTGTTTATGATCTTGAGTACGTAAACAATCGCCTGCGGATTGGGTTAGTCCATAAACGCATTGGTGTTGAGCCCAAACTTTACCTGTCTGCGGTGCACACACTCAAGGAGTTGATCTATGCAGTGATCAACGGCTCAGTACAAGATGTACGTCAAGCCGAACGTATTCGAGCCGCAATTGATAAACTCGTGCTGTTTGATGTCACACTAGTATTCGATACTTATATTCGCAGTTTAGTCTCCGAGATTGAGAACGCTAAAGATAAGGCTGAGAAATATGCCCAAAGCATGGAAAGCAAAGTCAAAGAGCGGACGCAACAGTTAGAAGAACTCTCGCAAACCGATCCCTTAACAGGTTTGCTCAACGTAAGGCACTTACAAGAAACCGCAACTCGCATACTCAGAGCAGCCCAAAGACGCGCCGAGCCAGTATGTGTCATCTACTTAGATGTAGATGATTTTAAATTATTTAATGACACTCAAGGCCATAGATCAGGTGATGAAGTACTTTGTGCTGTCGCAAAAGCGATTAAAGAAACCACTCGTGCTGAAGATCATTGTTTTCGATATGGTGGAGATGAGTTCTGTATCATCATGCCTAATTGTCGTGAGGAACAAGCTCGCGAGAATTTCATCACTCGGTTTAATCAAAAAATAAAACTCAGTCTAAACAATATTTCCTTAAGCTTTGGCATTACAGATACTGGCCCCTATGAATATGAAGAAGCCAATAGCTTAATTCATAAAGCCGATCAAAAAATGTATAGCTACAAACGGGCGTCCAAATTGCAGCAACAAACTATGGCAGCTGCAAATGATTTAGCACCAGAGAATAGTACAGCTGTCATCCATCCAATCTCTCAATCTCAAAGCGCTGCTGATAAAGCCGTTGAGTAATGTTAATTACTATCAGCCATAAGTTTGTTCCACGTGGAACATTTTATCTCTAGCTTTGGTAACGACAAAAAGCACACCAATTAAACCACATCACAAATTGAGACCACCAACTTGGTTTATCATGGGGGCTGGAGTAACATTAGCTAATTCTGCTTAACCGTTCAGTAGAGGTAATATGAACGACGCTTTCTCAACCGCACAGCATAGGCTCGATGCACTAGGCTTACGTTGCCCAGAACCTGTAATGATGGTGCGTAAAACGGTAAGACAAATGGCTGTAGGCGAGACACTGCTGATCATTGCCGATGACCCTGCAACGACACGCGATATTCCAAGCTTCTGTGAGTTTATGGATCACACCCTTATCGCCAGCGAAACGGCTCAGACGCCATACCAATATTTGATCAAAAAAGGACTTTAAGTCGTATCGTTTTAACGACTTAATCATTAAAAAAGGATGTGAGGAACTATGCCAAAACTGCTGGCAATTGCCTATAAAACTGTAAAGCGCGGCCCAATGAATGAGGTTCTCTGTGCCAATGTCACCCAGTTAAATGGTGTAGAGAAAGATGTATTTGGTCGTCCTGGCAAACGCCAAGTCACTGTGCTTTCCAAACTACAATGGCAACAAGCCTGTCGTGCTATCGAGGCAGAATTGCCTTGGACGACTCGCAGAGCAAATCTGCTCGTTGATGGTCTGGTATTTAGCAGTGCAGATGTTGGTAAACATTTACAAATTGGTGAGTTACTACTTGAAATTACAGGTGAGACCGATCCCTGTAAAAAAATGGAAATTTCACATGTCGGTTTAGAAGCCGCACTCACCCCAGATTGGCGAGGAGGTGTTACATGCAGGGTATTAAATGATGCCATGATCCACCTAGGTGATGAGATAGCCATTTTCTTTCCTCGCTAATCCAATCAGCCTATCTCAGCTAGTTATCCATATTCCTCTATAAATAGAACCAAATAACTTGGTTCTATTTCTGTTGTCCCAATCCTAATATAAATATCAGCTTTCTAGCTCGAACATCAATTGAAACAGTATTTACGTTTTCCTTCCTATCTATTTATGCGATAACTACACCAAGTATTAACAAAACTTTATCTTGTGATTAATACCGATCATGTAGCCCATAAGAACGATAATAGGAAGTGACATGTTGAACTCTAAACTTACCCTGCTTTATATTGCCCTCACTCTTGGGATGAATACCCTCGCAGTTAACGCCACAGAAACGAAAGAATCGACTTGGAATGTTAACGCTCCAGCGAATGCTCCCTTAGTGCAAGTCAAAGTTGATGTTAATGAAGGCACTTGGATGAACTTGAGTGTCAGTCCAGATGGTAAGCATATCGTCTTCGACTTACTCGGTGACATCTACCAAATTCCAGTAACAGGCGGTGAAGCTAAGCCATTAGCCCAAGGCATAGCTTGGCAGATGCAGCCCGTCTATAGCCCCGATGGCAAGCACATTGCTTTTACGTCCGATGGCGATGGTGGTGATAACATTTGGATTATGGATGCCGATGGTAAAAACCCAAGAACAGTCACCCAAGAAACCTTCAGGCTACTAAACAGTCCAGCTTGGAGCCCAGACTCCCAGTATCTGGTTGCCCGTAAGCACTTTACTGCCAGCCGCAGCTTAGGCGCGGGTGAAGTGTGGCTATATCACGTAGCGGGTGGTGAAGGCGTTAAATTGACCGAACGTCCTAATGATGAGAAAGATTTAGGTGAACCCGCGTATTCACCCGATGGTCGCTATATCTACTTTAGTCAGGATGACACGCCGGGTAAAACATTCCATTACTCAAAGGATTCGGTCAACGGTATCTACAAAATAAAACGCTACGATACTCAAACTGGTGAGATTGAAGTATTAATCGAAGGCACGGGTGGTGCGATTCGGCCAACGCCGAGCCCAGACGGCACTAAGCTCGCCTATATTAAGCGCGATGATTTTCAATCTTCACTCTACCTGCTCGACCTTAAGTCTGGTGAAACCACTAAACTGTTTGGAGAGCTAGACCGTGATATGCAAGAGACTTGGGCCATTCATGGCGTCTATCCAACAATGGCATGGACACAAGATAACAAGGATATTTTCTTCTGGGCTAAGGGAAAAATTAATCGTCTGAATGTTGCTAATAAAACACTCACAGATATCCCCTTTAGTGTAAAAACTGAGTTAGCCATACAACCCTCGGTGCGCTTTAAGCAAGATATCGATAAAGACGTTTTCGATGTAAAAATGCTACGTATGGCGCAAGTCTCACCGGATGGTAGCAAAGTCGCCTTCGAAGCACTGGGGAAAATTTGGTTAAAATCCTTACCCGATGGCAGAATGTCGCGCTTAACTGATCTAGACAAAAATATTGCAGAACTTTATCCCCAATGGTCGCGCGATGGTAAAAATATTGTTTTCACCACGTGGAATGACCAAGACCAAGGCACAGTACAAGTGATTAGCGCCAAAGGTGGCAAACCTAAGCAGCTAACATCTGAACCAGGAAAGTATGTCGAACCCACCTTTTCACCCGATGGTGAACTCGTAGTGTATCGTAAAACTCAAGGCGGTAACCTCACACCAAGAACTTGGTCGCAGGAGCCCGGGCTATATAAAGTCGATATTAAAGGTAAACAAAATAGCAAGATCAGTACCGATGGCTATCAAGCTCAATTCGGTGCCAATGCCGATCGCATCTTTTTTATGAATAGCAGCGAAGATGAAACGCCGCAATTATCATCGATCAACTTAGACGGCTTCGATAAGCGGGTTCATTACAGCAGCAAACATGCAACTGAATTTAGGGTTTCACCCGATGGTGAGCAACTCGCCTTTGCTGAACGCTTTAAAGTTTGGGTAACACCTTTTGCTAAACACGGCGAGACAGTTGAGATTGGCCCCAATGCCAGCAATCTACCCGTAAGCCAATTGAGTGCACGTGCGGGCGAAAGTATCAGTTGGAACAGTAAAAGCGACCAACTCTATTGGACTCTTGGCCCCGAGTTGTACCAAGCCAAGGTTGACACTCAATATCGCGACAAAGGTGAAAAGGCACAACCAAGCATTATCGATTTAGGCTTTACCGAAAAGGCCGATGTTCCACGTGGAACAATCGCCTTCGTCGGCGGTAAAGTGATTACGATGGAAAATGACCAGGTGATTGATAATGGTGTGGTCATAGTCAAAGACAATCATATTGTCGCCGTAGGTGAAGCCAATGTTGCGATTCCTAAGGATGCGCAGATCATCGACATCAAAGGCAAATCCATTATGCCAGGACTATTCGATGCCCACGCCCATGGACCGCAAGCAGATGATGAAATTGTGCCACAACAGAACTGGGCGCTGTATTCCGGTTTATCCTTGGGTGTCACCACGATTCACGATCCCTCGAATGACACCACAGAAATCTTTGCCGCATCTGAGCAACAAAAAGCAGGCAATATTGTTGGCCCACGAATATTCTCCACCGGCACCATACTCTATGGCGCAAATGCGCCTGGCTACACATCGCACATAGACTCACTGGATGATGCCAAATTCCATCTTGAACGCCTGAAAAAAGTCGGAGCCTTTAGCGTAAAAAGCTATAACCAACCGCGCCGCAATCAGAGACAGCAAGTTATCGCAGCCGCACGTGAACTCGAAATGATGGTCGTGCCTGAAGGTGGCAGCTTGCTGCAACATAATTTAAGCATGGTCGCCGATGGACATACTACGATTGAGCACTCCCTCCCCGTTGGTTCAATCTATAACGATATCAAACAGTTTTGGAGCCAGACTCAAGTTGGTTACACGCCAACCTTAGTGGTCGCCTATGGTGGTATTTCTGGTGAAAACTACTGGTATGATAAAACCGATGTGTGGTCCCATCCACGCCTATCCATGTATGTGCCAGCCGATATTTTGCAAGCAAGATCAATGCGACGCCCCCATGCTCCAGAGAGCCACTACAATCATTTCAATGTTGCTAAGGTTGCTAACGAGCTCAATAAGTTAGGGGTTCACCCAAATATTGGCGCCCACGGACAGCGTGAAGGTTTAGCGGCACATTGGGAAATGTGGATGTTTGCCCAAGGCGGCATGAGCAATATGGAAGTGTTGAAAACGGCCACCATTAATCCAGCGACGACCTTTGGCATGGAGCAGCAACTCGGTTCTATCAAAGAAGGTAAGCTCGCAGACTTGATCGTTATTGATGGTGATCCATTAGCCGACATTCGAGTCACCGACAGAGTCACTCATACTATGGTCAATGGTAAGTTATTTGATGCAGAGACTATGAATGAACTTAATGGGGATAAAGCACAGCGTAAGCCATTTTTCTTTGAGAAAATCTAAGTTCGACCTCAAGGCAAAATGAAATTGTCGCTTTTCTATAAGGCCATTTAGACTTTATAAGAGTGATGACTAACTCCTGCGAATAACAAAAAGCATGTTCCACGTGGAACATGCTTTTTTATCGCTAGGCTTCTAATACCACGACAATTCCCAACCCCTACTTCAACATAGGCAAGCTCTGCGATTAATGTTACTCGTGGTTATGCAGTCCGGCACAAGAATCGACACAGGCCTGATAAGCAATACACTCGACAAGATGATCGTTCACCATACCCACCGCCTGCATAAAAGCATAACAAATGGTTGGGCCGACAAAATTAAATCCAAGCTTCTTTAACGCTTTTGACATGGCTTCAGATTCTGGCGTTTGTGCCGGAACCTGCGACATTGCCCTAATCTGATTAACTATGGGTTTACCGCCCACAAAGCTCCATAAAAAAGCAGAGAAATCCTTCCCATCGGCAGTATAGGCTAAATAACCTTTAGCATTCTTGATGATAGAGTTCACCTTCAAGCGATTGCGCACTATACCGGGATTCAACATGAGCTCCTCTATTTTCGCCTCATCGAAAGTCGCAATAATCTCAGGTTCAAAATTAGCAAAGGCCTGTTCATAGTTTTGTTGCTTCTTCAGGATAGTTATCCAAGATAATCCGGCCTGTTGACCATCTAAACACAACTTAGCAAACAGCTCCTTTGGATCATAAACAGGTTGCCCCCACACGTTGTCGTGATACTCACGATACAAGGGATCATCACTTACCCAGCCACAGCGGATCTCTTCCATGGTATATAACCTTATTGTTTTAATTAAGAAGGTAAAAAATAACCTACATAAGCAGATATCTACAAGGTATAATCGAACCCATTTTCTATTCAGGCTGACGGCAGTAGACAAGTAGACATGACGACAAAACACGACGTAAAAACATTTCAGGGTTTCATTCTCACCCTGCAGGAATATTGGGCACAGCAAGGCTGTGCAATTGTTCAACCTCTAGATATGGAAGTCGGCGCTGGTACATTCCACCCACAAACTTTCCTACGTTCTTTAGGGCCTGAACCTATGAGCAGTGCCTATGTGCAGCCATCGCGCCGCCCTACGGATGGTCGTTACGGTGAAAATCCTAACCGCCTGCAGCACTACTACCAATTCCAAGTCGTGTTGAAGCCTTCACCTGACAATATTCAAGAGCTGTATTTAGGCTCACTACAAGCACTGGGTATTGATACTCAAATCCACGATATCCGCTTTGTAGAAGATAACTGGGAATCACCAACATTAGGTGCTTGGGGCTTAGGCTGGGAAGTCTGGCTTAATGGCATGGAAGTGACTCAGTTTACTTACTTCCAACAGGTCGGCGGCATCGAATGCAGCCCAGTCACAGGTGAAATCACCTATGGCCTAGAGCGTCTGGCAATGTATATCCAAGGCGTTGATAGCGTTTATGATCTCGTATGGACCGATGGTCCACTAGGCCTAATCACCTATGGCGATGTGTTCCATCAAAACGAAGTCGAGCAATCGACCTATAACTTCGAGCACGCCGATGTGGACTTTATGTTCACCCTGTTCGATCAGTGCGAAAAAATGTGTCAGCATTTATTGTCGCTTGAAAAACCTTTACCTCTGCCCGCTTACGAGCAAGTGATGAAAGCCTCACACGCCTTCAACCTGCTCGATGCCCGCCATGCCATATCAGTTACAGAGCGCCAACGCTACATCTTACGTGTTCGTACTATGGCGAAAGCGGTCGCTGAATCTTATTATCAGGCACGCGAAGCGCTTGGCTTCCCAATGTGTAAGTAGAGGTAAAAACATGAATTTTGAAAACTTACTCATAGAGTTAGGCACGGAAGAATTACCACCTAAGTCACTGCGTAAACTGGCTGAATCCTTTTTAGCTAACTTTACTGAAGAACTCACCAAAGCCGATTTAGCGTTCAGCTCAGCCGTTTGGTACGCAGCGCCACGTCGTCTGGCAATTGACGTCACTGAACTTGCCCTTGCACAAGCTGACAAAGTCGTTGAAAAACGCGGCCCAGCAGTGAGTTCAGCATTCGATGCTGAAGGCAAACCGACTAAAGCCGCCGAAGGTTGGGCACGTGGGAATGGTATTACTGTTGAACAAGCCGAACGTTTAGTTACAGATAAAGGCGAATGGTTAGTCCATAACGCCAAAGTTGAAGGCGTCGAAACCAAAAGTTTGATCGCTGCGATGGCTCAACGTGCACTCGATAAATTGCCCATTCCTAAGCCAATGCGTTGGGGCAATAATAAAACCCAATTTATTCGCCCTGTGCACACAGCAACTATGTTGTTAGGCAGTGAGTTGATTGAAGGTGAATTGCTGGGTATCAAATCGGCACGCACTGTTCGCGGTCACCGCTTTATGGGGCTCAAGCAGTTTGAATTAGCACACGCTGATCATTACCTTGCCGACCTAAAAGAAAAAGGCAAAGTCATCGCCGATTACGAAAGCCGTAAAGCATTAATCAAAGCCGATGCCGAAAAAGCCGCCGCTAAGATTGGTGGCACAGCCGATATCGAAGATAGCCTGCTGGAAGAGGTCACCTCTTTGGTTGAATGGCCAGTAGTATTGACAGCTAGCTTCGAAGAAAAATTCTTAAGTGTACCGTCTGAAGCTTTGGTCTATACCATGAAAGGCGACCAAAAATACTTCCCAGTCTTTGATGATGCAGGCAAGTTACTGCCAAACTTTATCTTTGTGGCCAATATCGAATCTAAAGATCCCGCGCAAATTATCTCTGGTAACGAGAAAGTCGTTCGCCCACGTCTTGCCGACGCCGAGTTCTTTTTTAATACCGATAAAAAACACACGCTGGAATCACGTTTACCTAGCCTAGAAACCGTCCTGTTCCAACAACAGCTCGGCACCTTAAAAGACAAAGTGAATCGTATTTCTGCCCTAGCCGCCTTTATTGCCGGACAAACTGGCGCGAATGCGGTTGATGCAGCCCGTGCAGGTTTGTTATCTAAAACCGATTTGATGACCAATATGGTGATGGAGTTTACCGACACTCAAGGCACTATGGGCATGCACTACGCCCGCCTCGATGGTGAAACCGAAGCCGTTGCGGTTGCAATGGAAGAGCAATACAAGCCTAAGTTCTCTGGCGATACAGTGCCTAGTGCTGGCGTATCTTGCGCTGTCGCATTAGCAGACAAGCTCGACACCTTAGTCGGCATCTTTGGTATTGGCCAAGCACCAAAAGGCGCTGCCGATCCCTTTGCCCTACGCCGTGCCGCCATCGGTGTGCTGCGTATTATCGTTGAGAACAAACTGCCACTGGACTTAGTAACACTGATTGCTAAAGCTCAGGAGCTCCACGGTACTAACTTAAGCAACGCCAATGCAAGCGACGAAGTGTTAGAGTTCTTAATGGCTCGCTTCCGCGCTTGGTATCAAGATAAAGGCATTGGTGTTGATGTTATCTTAGCAGTGCTAGCACGTCGCCCAACACGCCCAGCTGATTTTGATAGTCGTATCAATGCGGTATCACACTTTAGAAGCCTAGAAGCTTCTGGCGCACTTGCAGCAGCGAACAAACGTGTATCTAACATTCTGGCTAAGGTTGAAGGCGCTTTACCGACAACGATCAATGCAAGTTTGTTGACCGAAGCCGCTGAGCAAGCATTAGCGGCCAAGTTGAACGAGCTACAACCACAGTTGGCACCTTTGTTTGCCAATGCAGATTACCAACAAGCCTTAACTTTGTTAGCTGCCCTGCGTGAAAGCGTCGATCAGTTTTTCGAAGATGTGATGGTTATGGCGGATGATGAAGCCTTGAAAAACAATCGTTTAGCATTATTGAATAATCTACGCGAGCAATTCCTGCACGTAGCGGATATATCACTACTGCAATAACGATACTAACGTTTTTAAATTATCACCTTATAAAAAACGCGCTACATAGCGCGTTTTTTATTGTCCTGATTTCTTATACCACAAGTATTAAATTGCCCAATCAGAACTGCAGCAGTTTTTGATGTAAGCCATCAAATTGGGCATGATCCAAGTTAACTTGCTGCAGTAAATTCGCCAGTATCTCAGGGGATAATTGCCCTGCTTGATGCAGCATAGAAATCTCGCTGATCACATTCGCCCGCCATATCACAGCGGCGAGCCCAGCTTGCGGGCGCGAGTTCACACTGGCGAGCTTGTCTAATTCTGTTTCAAAGGTATTGGGTAACTGCCAATGCTTAGCGAGCAATGAACTTAAGGTTAACGATTTCGTCGTCATCACTTGTCTAAATAGCCCAGAATTAGGCTGTTCTCCCGGCTCCGCCTGCACAAACGCATCGAGTAGCATTTTGAAAATGGCCAGCTTGCCGACATCATGCAATAAGCCCAATAAAAAAGCCGTATCTTGATCTTCATCGCTTAACTCACTGGCGAGAAAGGCGACCTGCATCGAGTGGCGCCAAATTTCAGCGCCGAAACGACGAAAATAAATTGGCTTGATATCCAACATTTCACGCACTAGACAAGTGGTGACAAACTTTCTCAACTGTTCACGACCAAGCTGTACCAAAGCCTGTTGCAAACTGGTGATATCCCTATCACTACGTTTAAACGCAGGGGAATTACATAGCTTAAGTACCTCAATACTCAGTAAAGGATCTCGCTCAATAAGCGCTAATAGATCCTTAATATCAAACTGAGGATCGGCCAGCTTACGATCTAATTCCAATACCTTTGACGGCAGCTTTAGCACTTTTTCGGCGATCACTTGTGGCGATGCCAAGGCCTGCTCTATCTCCGCCATGACTCGACGTTCAAGATTATTCGCTACACCGCCAGTGTCCTTAACCCGTGTCGGAAATAACAAACTATAAAAGAGTGCTGATAAATCCACAGATACCACACTAATGTCTTCGAGAGGTTTAGCTGGCTTTCGCGCAGGTTCACAAGCGACTTACCTAAGTCCGTCGTTGAAAAACTTTTAGGTCTCTCAACGGTCGCCGTATCGCGAATATTAAAGAGTTTATTAAAAAGTGATTTAATCAAGAAGCATCAACCTGTCATTATAAATAATTGTTAAAAAGTCAGTTAAATATTGCCCATCATAAATCCATTTTGATCAGCTCAAGCCATGTATTAAGGCATTGTAGACAGGCTAATACTTAGCTTAAGTGTAACATATTCAATTCATTTCGGACTTCTTCTATACCACCATTACTGCTTTTACAAAGACAATCTTGGTTACAAGTTGAAACCTCAAAAAACTTACATTTCAGCATCATTTAACTGACAATGTGCCGACCATTCATAAAGGGATACGTATTTTGTCTCCCTTTAAGTGATTAACAATCTACTCGCGAGCTAACAACGGAAAATTTGATGATCGAGGTAATAAAAGCGGGTGCACTAACCACAGTTCAAGATATCGGACGCATAGGATATCGACATTTAGGCGTAACCCAAGCTGGTGCCTTAGATAGACCTGCCCTGTGTTTAGCAAACCGCCTACTCTCAAATCCAGACAATACACCCGTACTGGAATTGACCTTCGGCCAATCGATTTTTTTGTTTAAACGCGATGCTTGGATTGCCTTAACGGGTGCCGATTTCGATGCCCGCATAGACAATAAACCCATAGTTTGCGGCTGGCGTTACTCCATTAAGGCAGGACAAAAACTCAGTCTTAGAGGGGGAAATAAAGGCATGCGTGCCTATGTTGCGGTTGACGGCGGCGTTAAAGTGCCGTTAGTGATGGATTCTGCTGCAACTGATTTAACCTCAGGTATCGGTGGATTTCATGGCCGCGCATTAGAAGCTGGCGATAGCCTGACCTTAGGTTCCGCTCATCCACTAAGAAGGCAAGTTGGCGCAATTCAAAAAAGTTGGAATGGGCATATTCGCGCACTCGCAACAAAGCACACCCAAGCCTTCTCGTTGAAATCGCAGCAAACATTCTGGCAAACACAGTGGCAACTTTCGGCAGAAAGCAATCGTGCAAGTGCAATACTCAACGGGGAAATATTGACCTTAGCAAAACCATTTCCCGTTCAATCACATACAGTCAAGCCCGGAGTCATTCAAGTGTCAGCTTCAGGGCAACCTTTAGTGTTACTTGCTGATGCTAAGACCACCAGCAATCATCCTCAAATAGCCGTGATTATTGAAGCCGATCTGTGGAAACTCGCGCAAACTCGCCCAGGGCAGACAGTTAAATTCGAATTAGTCGACGATGAACAAGCCGCAACGGCGCAGGCAGAATGGCATGACTACTTCTATCGCTTACAACGCAGTCTAGGTTAACGAACCACTGCATAATCAAATCTACAAAATATCACCCCGTATTCCCAACTAAACCCTATATCGGTTTTATTCAAATAACGCACTATACTCGCGCTAATTCGCACTTAGGTTCGGTGTAACTTGCTGGCTATAAAATAGCGCCACATCTTGTAATTGCTCTGAGCTTAACGCGCTGACTTGTGATTGCATCAAAGGATCGAGTCGTAAACCGGTTTTAAAATCGACGAGCTGTTTATTAAGATAAGCTAATTTTTGTCCCTTTAAGTTTGGGAATTGCTTGGCCATAGCGATCACCGCATTGCCATGGCATGACTCACACTGTGCCGTAGCCAATGCCTGACCTCGCTCTATATCTGCTTGATAAACCTCCCCATTAACCTCTGTGGATAAGCCACATAGCGCAATCAAACTTATGATAATCGCTTTCATTTTGGCTCCTTAGGGAAAGGGTTAACTAGCGCAGGCTGCAGGCTCGGTTCTAAAGGTAGACGTCTGAAGATCGTCATATCCATTTCAGCCTGCCCATAATGACTGCTTAGATAACTCAAGGTCGGCTCCCAAGTATCCGACAAGTCCCATAAACCCTGAGTACCTACCATCCACTGCAAAGTCTCTTTCCAAAAGGCTTTATCACCGCGATTTTGGGTAACAATCATGCTGGTGTGACAGGCATTGCATTGATAATTAACCAGCTCCCAACCAGGAGCCATGATCAAACCCGATTTAGGGTCCACTGGATACTCAGCAGCTAGCGAAATACTGGATGCCACTAACCCAAGCAATATCAGTTTATTGATATGTGATTTCATCACATTACCCTAACGGCAATACGGTGGCAGCCGTTAAACATATATCCCTTAGGATTCCATTGCGGTTGTACGACAGGCTGACTATCACCTTCACTATCGGTCGCTTTGGCCCAGATTTCATAATAGCCCTGCGACGGTAATTGCAATTCAATCTTCCATTGCTGCCATGCTGTTATGTTTTTAGGTTTTTCTAATTCAGCGGCAAACCAACGGGTGCCATAATCGTAACTGACTTCCACCTTAACCACTTCCCGCAATCCCGCCCAAGCATGGCCTGCGATAGTCATCTTTTGACCCACAGCTAATTCGGTTCCAGATTGGGGTTGAGTGATCAATGACTTCACTATCATTTCTTCAATGATTTTATAGTCTTTATCATCAACAGACTCACCTGGCGCTATCGGATATTTAGGGAGTTGATACGCTGGTGCTTCCATTTTATGTCCATCATGAACTTTATTACGCACACTGATCCCCGTCGCCGCTTTTTGCGAAACGGAGCCCGGCCGTCCACCAAACACAATACGTAAGGGATATCCATGTAGATAAGGAATGTCCTCACCATTCATCGACCATGCAATAAGCCCAAGCTCTTCAAGCGCCGCCTTTATTGGTACGCCGCGTGAAATCGCCTCACCTTTGCCGCTCAAATGCCGATCAACACCGTGATGGCCTGTGTAAACAGCATCAGATTTAATACCGCAATCCTTAAGCACATCACTCACTAAGACACCTGTCCACTCGGAGCAAAATACGCCGGCATTATTCCACTGATTACCCTTAGTACTAGGAAAAAAGCCAGAGCGACTATTACCGCCACATTCAATCAGCAACTGCAATGTGTAATGCTTAAAGCGACGCTTAAGTTCATCAATTGTGTAGGTTTTTGGGGTGATTACAGACTCACCATCCACTTGAAAAGTCCAAGTTTTAGCATCTAACGCCTTAAAGTCAGGCACTATGCCATTCCAACGGATAAACGAGGCATCTGCAGGCGTCACGGCAGGAGCGAGCTTATGCTCCGGCGGAAACGCATTCAGTGGATGAGTGTTTAACACTTTGAAATAACTCGGTAAGTCATCTGCCTTAGTCCAAGTTAATGCTGATATATCCAGAGGAGTGACGGCTGCGGGAAGCTGTTCGGCAAATACCCACTTAACGGGTAAAGCTGATAACACAGACGTCGCTACCGCACCTTTAATAAAAACCCGACGATTAAGATCCATGTTATTTATCCTTTCCGAGGTAAAAGTAATCCGCCATCAGCTGCATATCAGCCTCAGTCAAGAGTTGGGCGACTTTAGTCATAGTGGGATCTTGGCGATTCCCCGCCTTAAAGGCTCGCAGTTGCTTCAATAGGTATTCTGAGTTTTGCCATCCGATATTAGGAATATGCTCAAAACGACTCACACCGGACTCGCCATGACAGGCCTTACACATATTCAATAACTTATTTGCCTCATCGGCGTTTGCCACCGCCGATAGCATAAAAATCAGTGCACTTACGGGGTAAATCACTCGCTGCCACATCCATTTATCTCGCCAATTAGCCTTTATCTCGACAGAATCCATCGAGCAAAGTAATTAAGATATGGTTAAATTATCTCAATGCTGTGGGTCGTTTAAATTCAATAAAAGTGACTCGTAAGCTCAAGAGAAATGACGCGTATTAGCGGATGTAGAAAGGGTAGAATATTTATTAGTCATAGGTGAAATGAGTCCATATAGTAGCTTTGCAGAAACACTGCATTTCACTCAAGGACAAACAATGGATCTTTATATCGGCAATAAAAATTACTCTAGCTGGTCACTGCGAGCTTGGTTAATGGCCGCAAAATCTGGCGTGCAGTTCAACGAAGTATTACTGCAACTCGATACCGACAGCTTCTATCAGCAACTCAAAGCCATTTCGCCGACTTTAAAAGTACCGACATTAGTCGATGACGATATCACGGTATGGGATTCACTTTCGATTTGCGAATATCTCAATGACACCTATCTTGCAGGTAGCGCATGGCCGCAAGATCCTAAACAAAAAGCCAAGGCTAGATCGATTGCCAGTGAAATGCATTCAGGCTTTAATGCCGTGCGTAACGCTCTACCAATGAACATACGCGCGAGGCGCTATGTTGAACTCACAGATGCGGTCCGCAAAGACATTGAGCGCATCGATGCGATTTGGTCAGCACAAATGGCCGAGTTTGCCCCATCACATGCCGAAGGTACTTGGTTATTTGGCCAATGGTCGATTGCCGACATGATGTTTGCCCCTGTGGTTATGCGTTTTCTTACCTACGATATTGAAGTCTCGCAGGCAAGCCGTGCCTATATGCAGCATGTGATCAGCTGTCCGGAAATGCAGGCGTGGATTAATGCGGCTAAAGCAGAGACTGAAATTGTTGCAGCGGATGAAGCGGGTATTGATCGATAAAGAGATAAATCATAGAGATAAAAAAGGGAAAGCCTTGGCTTTCCCTTAATCATTCAAGTACTAACACGAGTCTTAACACGCATTACACGTCTAATATTATACATCTAGCATTAAACGTCTAAGTTAGCCACGTTCAATGCGTTCGCTTCGATGAACTCACGACGAGGTTCAACTTGATCACCCATCAAACAAGTGAACAACTGATCGGCACCCACAGCATCATCGATCGTGACTTGCAACATACGGCGTGATTCAGGATCCATTGTAGTTTCCCACAATTGCTCTGGGTTCATCTCACCCAATCCTTTATAACGTTGAATGTATAAGCCGCGTTTGGCTTCAGAAATCGTCCAATCTAGCGCTTCGAGGAAGCTGCCGACTTCTTTAACACGATCGCCGCGTTGTACATAGCCGCCTTCTTCAATCATGCCATCTAACGCCGCACCTAACTTACCGATACGTTGATAATCGCTTGATTGGAAGAAGTCATAAGTAAACAGATAGTTAGTATCGATACCGTGCTTACGAATGGTGATCTTAGGCAGATACACTTTACGCTCAGGATCGAGAATCGGCTCAGCAGAATACAGTACACCGCTGTTTTCCATTTCCACCAGCTCATGGATAAAGGCATCGATCCACTCTTTCATCTTGCCTTCATCGGCCAACATATCGTTGGTGATCATTGGGTGGTAAAGCATACGGTTAGTAATGTGCGTTGGATAGCGCTGCTCTAAACGGGCCACAATGGCTTCCACTTCACGATACTGAGTCACTAAACGCTCTAACGGCTCACCTGACATACCAATCGCACCTTGCGTTGGATACACAACAGTGCCATCCAATGCTTGAGTCGTGAGGTATTGAGTCAATGCTGGCTCATCTTTCAAATACTGTTCTTGCTTGCCCTTTTTCACTTTAAATAAAGGCGGTTGAGCAATATACACATAACCACGTTCAATCAATTCAGGCATTTGACGGAAGAAGAAGGTCAACAGCAAAGTACGAATGTGCGAGCCGTCGACGTCAGCATCCGTCATGATGATGATGTTGTGATAACGGGTTTTATCTGGGTTATATTCGTCGCGACCAATACCACAGCCAAGTGCCGTGATCAGTGTGGCCACTTCTTGAGAAGACAACATCTTATCGAAGCGGGCCTTCTCAACGTTTAGAATTTTACCTTTCAGTGGCAAAATCGCTTGGTTCTTACGGTTACGTCCCTGCTTAGCACTACCGCCAGCAGAGTCACCTTCCACTATGTAAATTTCTGAAAGACCAGGATCTTTTTCTTGGCAATCGGCCAGCTTACCTGGCAAACCACCTAAATCGAGTGCGCCTTTACGACGGGTCATTTCACGAGCTTTACGCGCCGCTTCACGGGCACGGGCAGCATCGACAATCTTACCGACGATCAACTTCGCATCAGCTGGGTTTTCCAGCAGATAATCGTTCAGCTTCTCACCCATGGTTTGTTCAACCGCGGTTTTCACTTCACTAGAAACCAGTTTGTCTTTGGTTTGCGAGCTGAACTTTGGATCTGGCACTTTAACAGAGATAACGGCAGTCAAGCCTTCGCGGGCATCGTCGCCAGTCGCGCTGGTTTTGCCTTTCTTGTTATAACCTTCGTTTTCCATGTAGCTGTTGAGGTTACGTGTCAACGCACTACGGAAACCGACTAAGTGAGTACCACCATCACGCTGTGGGATGTTGTTGGTAAAACAGAAAATATTTTCCTGATAACCGTCATTCCACTGCATAGCCACTTCAACGGTAATGCCATCTTCACGTTCTTGCATAAAGTGGAATACATCTTTGTTGACTGGCGTTTTATTACGGTTCAGGTAATCGACGAATGCGCTAATCCCGCCTTCGTATTTGAAAAATTCATTTTTATTGTCGCGTTCATCAACCAGACGAATACCCACGCCTGAGTTAAGGAAAGACAGTTCACGCACACGCTTTGCCAGAATTTCAAAGTGAAACTCAACATCGCTGAAGGTATCTTCACTTGGCCAAAAACGGATTTCAGTACCGGTTTTGGTTGCATCACCAATCTCTTTGATCGGCGCATCAGGCACACCGTGAGTATAAAACTGCTCGTATACTTTGCCAGCACGACGAATGGTCATTTGCAGCTTTTTAGATAAAGCGTTTACAACCGATACACCCACGCCGTGGAGACCGCCAGACACTTTATAGGAGTTATCGTCGAACTTACCGCCGGCATGCAATACCGTCATAATAACTTCTGCCGCCGATACGCCTTCTTCCTCATGGATAGAGACCGGAATACCACGGCCGTCATCCTTAACAGAAACCGAACCATCTACATGGATAGTAATCGTAATATCGCTACAGTGGCCGGCTAAGGCTTCATCGATAGAGTTATCGACTACTTCGAACACCATATGATGTAGACCCGTACCGTCGTCGGTGTCACCAATATACATCCCAGGTCTCTTACGTACTGCATCAAGGCCCTTAAGGGCCTTAATACTCGAAGAATCGTAACTATTCTCTGACATATTATTCTCTCAATGGTTATTCAATTACCGTTACACGTCCCTGTTCCACATGAAACATCCTACTGGGAGGCGTGTGTAACGAATCGACTATTGCAGCAGGATCAATGGCGGTCACAAAAACTTGTGCTCCGGTATCCGTTAACTGCTTAAGCAATAGCTGCCTATGCTGTGCATCCAACTCGGACGGAAGATCGTCCACAAGATAAATACTGTTTTTATCTATTTGTTGTTTGAGCAACTTTCCCTGTGCAATACGCAGTGCACAGACTAATAATTTCAATTGACCACGGGACAGGGCATCCTGCGCCGGCAAAGTGCCTACACGAAGTCTAAGGTCAGCTTTATGGGGACCGCTGACGGTATGACCTGTGGCCAAATCTCTGGAATATTGGTTTTCGAGTAGTTCTGCAAAATCCGTTTTACTATCCCAGCCGCGCGTAAATGAAACCTTCACATCTACACTCGGTAAAAACTCCCCGATTATACCCTTAAGTAGCTCATTTAACGAGTCTACATAATGGTTTCGTATTTCGGTGACCTGCTCGGCATAGCGCACAAACTCTTGATCCCAAAATTGAATATGACTGTAAGCCGAACCGTTTCTAAGCAATTGATTTCTTTGCTTAAGAACGCGACGAACATTCGTCCAAGCGCCATAAAACTGTGGGTCAGCATGAAATGCGCCCCAATCGATAAATTGTCGACGGGATTTTGGGCCTTCAAACAGTAAAGAAAAGCTTTCAGGTGTGATCACTTGAATAGGTAAAGCTTCGGCTAAGGTCGACAGACGTTTGACTTTTTCGCCGTCGATTTTCACTTCCGTCTCACCATTGCGAAATCGGCGTAAACCAATTTTACTGTCACCGCGCGCTAAATTTAAAGTCGCAAATAGCGTTAATTTATCGTCATCGTGATTAATCACTCGTTGGGATAAATGACTGCGAAACGAGCGCCCCATACCGAGGAAATAAATGGCTTCTAAAATACTGGTTTTTCCGCTGCCATTTTGACCATAAATCACGTTAATCCCAGATGCTGGGATTAACTGTGCGGACTGAATGTTGCGAAACGCTTCGATATTGAGACGGGTCAGGCTCATGCATTACTCATTAAGCCGCGTAAACGGCGTAGGCAAGGATTCATAGCACTTAACGAGCAACTCAATCGCTGCCACAGGCTAAGACTATCGGTAAATGAGTGAAGGAATGGCCAATGCTGTGCATTAAACACTGTGCCGCCGTTAAGCGGCATAGACATCAAAGACAGAGGTACAGACACGGGTAACGTAAAAATCGATGGTTTATAAGCGCATCGGCATAACCACATACATGGAATCTTCTTCCAAATGGTTTTCGATTAGGGCGCTGGAGTTACCATCAATGAGTGTGATACGCACATCATCGGACTTAAGGTTGTTGAGCACGTCCAGTAAGTAACTGACGTTAAAACCAATTTCTAGGGCCTGATTGTTGTATTCCACATCGATGATTTCTTCCGCTTCTTCCTGTTCAGGGTTATTAGCGGTGATCTTGAGCAGACCATTTTCGAGTTGAATACGCACACCACGGAATTTTTCATTGGATAAAATAGAAGCCCGCGTCAGCGCTTGCTTCAGGTGATTACGACTCGCAATCACAATTTTATCACCGCCCTTTGGCAATACACGGCGATAATCAGGGAAGCGACCATCGACTAATTTACTGGTAAATACTGTGTTAGCCGTAGTAGCACGAATAGCATTATCACCAATAGCAATGGTGATATCGAGATCGTCAGACTCCAATAAGCGCGCCATTTCAATTACGCCTTTACGGGGCACAATGACTTGTTTTTCCGGTAATTGTGCTTCAATCGTACGATGACTTAAGGCTAAACGATGACCGTCGGTCGCTATCGCACGCAAAACATTACCTTCTGTTTCAAACAATAATCCGTTGAGGTAATAGCGTACATCTTGGTTAGCCATCGAAAACTGCGTCGAGTCGATAATTGACTTCAACACGCCCTGCTTCAAGCTAAATTCAATCTCAGCTTGGAAGGCTTCAACGTTAGGGTATTCTTCTGCGGGCAAAGTCGCTAAGGAAAAACGGCTACGGCCTGAGCGCAGCAACCATTTATTATCTTGTTGTTCGACTTTCAGTTCGCTTTGTTCTGGCAAAGACTTAACAATATCGAGCAGTTTCTTCGCTGGAACCGTAGTACGACCTTCTTCGATATCACCGTGAACCACAGCTTGGCCCACGAGTTCGACTTCTAAATCTGTACCAGTCAGCTTAAGTGAGTGACCACTTACTTCTACAAGGAGGTTAGACAAAATGGGCAAGTTATGGCGTCTTTCTACCGCACCACACACCAATTGCAACGGCTTTAATAGGGCATCCCTATCAATTGAGAATTTCATCGTGTCCAAATTCCTTGTTTTAAGAAGATAAGGTTCTAATCAAATTAGCATAATCTTCTTTAATGTCGTGGCTCTCTTCCCGTAGCTGAGCAATCTTACGACAGGCATGCAACACTGTGGTGTGATCTCTACCACCAAAAGCATCACCAATTTCCGGCAAGCTTTGGTTAGTTAATTCTTTGGATAACGCCATTGCCACTTGCCTTGGGCGCGCGACACTGCGTGAACGACGCTTAGACAACATATCAGCCATCTTGATCTTGTAGTATTCAGCTACGGTTTTCTGAATATTGTCTATAGTGACTAATTTTTCTTGAAGTGCCAAGAGGTCACGTAAGGCTTCACGAACAAAATCAATAGTAATTGGCCGACCCGTGAAGTTAGCGTTGGCGATAACACGGTTTAATGCCCCTTCTAGCTCGCGTACGTTTGAACGTAAACGCTTAGCAATAAAGAAAGCCACTTCATCGGGCAAGTTAATGCCGCTCTCTTGAGCTTTACGCATCAAGATCGCTACGCGGGTCTCTAACTCTGGTGGCTCAATAGCCACAGTTAAACCCCAACCGAAACGCGATTTCAATCTGTCTTCAACACCGTCGATCTCTTTTGGATAACGATCTGAAGTCAAAATAATTTGGTGATTCCCTTCAAGTAACGCATTGAAGGTATGAAAGAATTCTTCTTGGGATCTGTCTTTATTGGCAAAAAATTGAATATCATCAATAAACAAGGCATCGACGCTACGGTAGTAACGTTTAAATTCTTCGATCGCATTGTTTTGCAGCGCTTTAACCATGTCCTGGACAAAACGCTCGGAATGCATGTAAACCACTTTGGCATTAGGATTATTTTTAATGATCCCGTTACCGACAGCGTGCAACAAGTGAGTCTTACCTAGACCTGTTCCGCCATATAAAAATAGTGGGTTATAAGCACCACCCGGATTTTCAGCCACTTGTAACGCCGCAGCCTTACCTAATTGGTTAGACTTACCTTCTACGAAGTTATCAAACTGGTAGCTCGGATTAATGTTACTGCGGTGATTCGCGTTCGCCATAGGCTCGGCTTGGACATTAAACGTCGTGCCTACCGTCGCTTTAGTTTGGGTATTCGCTACACGAGTTGGCGCAATCGGTGCTGGAACACTAGGCTTTTTCGCCGAAGGACGACTACCTATATCGAAACGCAATTTAGGCGCGTCGCTACCCATTTGCTCAGTAAAGAACTGATTAATGATATTGATGTACTTATCTCTGACCCAATCAAGCACGAAGCGGTTGGGCGCATAAAGCACCAGAGTATCTCCATCCATTTCGGCTTGTAACGGTCTGATCCACATACTGAACTGCTGAGCAGAAAGCTCATCTTGCAGTCGTCCGATACATTGTTGCCAAAGTGAAACAGCCACTTAGTTATCCCCAAAAGATCATCAAAAAAGAGGTGTATTCTATAGCGAGATCTCAAGGATCGCTATCCTTAAAAAATATTTATCCCCAGCGAGATCATTCTATGTGGATATCCTCGATCATCAAAGATCCAAAACGATCCTTTTATTCAGCACTAACCGCAAATCCTGCTTTATTAAGCGATCCACATTGATCTATAATGGCGCCCCTTCGATCGGCTCGAAGATCCCCTGCACTACTACATGTAGTGTCCGTACACAGAGTTATCCACATCTTATGGTGTATTCTGGGGGTTGATCTAAGGATACGCTGGCAGAAATAATGCACTTACTTACTTTCGTTGTTGACGTGACTAAGTATTGTGATTACAATTCGGCCTCTTTTTTGCCCTTACCTCTATCCTAGAGATAAGGATATGTTCACTAATAACAAAGACGGATTGCCATCATGAGTAAACGTACTTTTCAACCTAGCAACCTGAAGCGCAAGCGTTCTCACGGCTTCCGCGCTCGTATGGCTACTGTAGGCGGCCGTAAGGTGCTTGCACGTCGTCGTGCGAAAGGTCGCGCTCGTTTATCTGCTTAATAAGTGGGTAACTAGTTGACTAGCTATACCTTTTCGCGGGAGTTACGTTTGTTAACTCCCGCGCAATTTAAATCTGTATTTTCCAATCCCATCAAAGCATCTTCTGCTGAAATTACCTTGCTCGCTATTCCTAACACGGAACAACATCCGCGTATGGGCCTTACTGTTGCTAAACGCTATGTAAAACGCGCCAATCAACGTAACCGTATTAAGCGCGTGATCAGAGATAGTTTTCGCTTAAATCAACACGACATTCCTCATCTTGATATTGTTGTGCTTGTCAGAAATGGCGTGATGGAAATGGAAAACGCTGAAATCAACAAATTGATAGAAAAGCTATGGCGCAAACTCAGTCGCCGCTACAATGGCTAGCGACCACGTTAATTCGTGGCTATCAAGTATTCATAAGCCCTATACTGGGCCCTCGATGCCGTTTCAATCCCACCTGCTCTCACTACGCTATTGAAGCAATAAAAGTGCATGGAACCGCGAAAGGTTGTTGGTTTGCATTGAAACGCATATTAAAATGTCACCCTTTACATCCCGGCGGTAGTGATCCCGTCCCCCCTAAAAATGATAGGTGTAATAAATAGGCTATGGAATCTCAACGCAATATATTGCTCATAGGACTACTGTTTGTCAGCTTTTTGCTGTGGCAACAGTGGCAAGCAGACAAAGCTCCTAAACCCGTTGCAACCGAATCGTCCTTAGTGGCGAACGCGGCAAGCTCGCACAGTGCCGATGTTCCAGAAGCTGATACAGGTGTTCCTGCTGCTGCAGTTACTGCAAACAGCAAACTGATTACGGTAAAAACAGATCAGTTAGACATTCAGATCAATCCAGTGGGTGGTGACATCGTTTTTGCTGCGTTAGTTTCGCACAAAAAAGAACTAGAGAAAGATCAACCATTCGTATTGCTTGAGCAAACGAATGATTTCACTTATATCGCTCAAAGCGGCCTAATTGGTCGCGATGGTATAGATAGCAGCGCAAAAGGCCGTGCCGCATTTAGCGCAACGGCAACTGAATATACCTTAGCCGAAGGCCAAGATACCTTAGAAGTACCGTTAACTTATATCGCTGACAATGGTGTGACTTACACTAAAGTGTTCGTATTCCATCGCGGTAAGTTCAACATAGATGTTGACTATAAAATCAACAACACTTCAGCAGCACCGCTGCAAGTTCAGATGTACGGTCAGATTAAACAAACGATCAAGCCATCTGAAAGCAGCATGATGATGCCTACCTATCGTGGTGGTGCGTTCTCAACGAATGATGTGCGCTATGAAAAATACAACTTTGACGACATGGCCAAAAGTAACCTGAACCAAGCCACTTTAGGCGGTTGGGCAGCCATGTTACAACACTATTTCGTTTCAGCTTGGGTGCCACCCGCAACTGACAGCAACACCATTTTTTCTAGTGTCAGTGCTGGCGGTTTAGCTAATATTGGTTTCCGCGGCGCGGTATACGATATTGCACCTGGTGCCAGCCAAGAAATTAGCTCACAGTTCTATGTTGGTCCTAAGGATCAAGCGGCACTGTCAGCGATTTCTGAAACCTTAAATCTAGTGGTCGATTACGGTTTCTTATGGTGGTTAGCAGTTCCTATTCACTGGCTATTGATGTTCTATCAATCATTCGTCGGTAACTGGGGTGTGGCAATTATTCTGATCACGTTAACCGTTCGTGGTTTACTGTTCCCACTGACAAAAGCGCAGTACACCTCAATGGCGAAGATGCGTAATCTGCAACCTAAGCTGACAGATTTGAAAGAACGCTTTGGTGATGACCGTCAAAAGATGGGTCAAGCCATGATGGAACTGTATAAGAAAGAAAAAGTTAACCCTATGGGTGGCTGTTTACCTATTATTTTACAGATGCCAATCTTCATTGCCTTATACTGGGTATTGTTAGAAAGCTTCGAATTACGTCATGCACCATTTATGCTGTGGATCCACGATTTATCGGTACAAGATCCTTACTACATACTGCCGCTGCTGATGGGCGTCTCTATGTTTGTAATGCAGAAGATGCAACCAATTGCGCCGACAATGGATCCAATGCAAGTGAAAATGATGCAATGGATGCCAGTAATCTTTACCGTATTCTTCCTGTGGTTCCCATCAGGTCTAGTACTGTACTGGTTAGTAGGTAACATAGTTGCCATCACGCAGCAGAAGATTATTTATGCAGGTCTTGAGAAAAAAGGCTTAAAATAAGCCCTACCTTTAGCAAAGCATAAAGTGAAAATAATACTAAAGGCGGCTTAATTAGCCGCCTTTTCCTTTACATGATTTGGTAGATATTAGTTTGGTGGGTATTTCCGTGACAACTGACACTATCGTGGCTCAAGCCACCGCGCCCGGACGTGGCGGCGTTGGCATCATCCGAATTTCAGGCAACAAGGCCAGTGATGTCGCTATGGCCGTATTGGGTCATCTTCCTAAAACGAGATATGCCGATTATTGCGACTTTAAAAGTGCAACAGGCCAAGTAATCGACCAAGGCATAGCGCTGTTTTTTAAAGGACCCAATTCCTTTACCGGCGAAGATGTATTGGAACTTCAAGGCCACGGCGGCCAAATCGTCCTCGACATGCTGATCAAACGTGTAATGGAAGTCGGTGGTATTCGAATAGCCAAACCCGGTGAGTTCAGCGAACAAGCCTTTATGAACGACAAGCTAGACTTAACCCAAGCCGAAGCGATTGCCGATCTTATCGATGCCACCAGTGAGCAAGCGGCTAAAAGCGCGCTGCAATCACTCCAAGGTGAATTTTCTAAGGAAGTCCATGAGCTGGTGGATCAAGTCACTAACCTACGTTTATATGTAGAAGCTGCGATTGATTTCCCCGATGAAGAAGTCGACTTTTTAAGTGATGGTAAAATTGCCAATGCACTCTACAAAATCATCGACAAACTTGACCTAGTGCAAGCCAGTGCTAAACAAGGTTCTATCATCCGCGAAGGCATGAAAGTGGTGATCGCGGGTCGTCCTAACGCCGGAAAATCCAGCTTATTAAACGCCTTAGCCGGTAAAGAATCGGCTATTGTTACCGAAATTGCTGGTACAACACGGGATGTATTACGCGAGCACATCCACTTAGATGGCATGCCACTGCACATTATCGATACCGCAGGCCTACGTGATACGACAGATACCGTTGAACAAATTGGTATAGAACGTGCTTGGAATGAAATAAACAGTGCCGATCGGGTGTTATTTATGGTTGATGGCACCACCACAGCCGCCGTTAATCCCCATGATATTTGGCCTGACTTTGTCGATCGCCTGCCCTCAAATTTAGGTGTAACAGTGATCCGCAATAAAGCCGATCTCACTGGCGAAGACTTAATGATGACCGAAGAACAAGGTTATAGTGTTTACCGGATCTCGGCCAAAACGGGCTTAGGTGTTGAACAGTTAAAGCAGCATTTAAAATCACTCATGGGCTACCAGAGTAACCTCGAAGGTGGCTTTATCGCCCGGCGTCGTCACTTAGAAGCCCTTGAACTAGCCGCAAGCCATCTGCAATTGGGTAAAGAACAATTAGAAGTGTATCTAGCAGGAGAACTGCTGGCAGAAGAGTTACGCATGTGCCAATTAGCACTATCAGAAATCACTGGCCGCTTCACCTCAGATGATCTCTTAGGCAAAATTTTTAGCTCTTTCTGTATCGGAAAATAACTAACCTTAATATTATTTCCATATAAATCAGCCCATACAATATGGGCTGATTTTTTATCTACAACTGAATATTTCCACTCATCGACTAACTCATGATTCGACGTGGCGGTAATTATCTTGCATTTGATAGGATCTTGCATAAAGCGCAAACATCAATGCTGCCAAGATGGCAAAACCTGCGAAGAAAAACATCTGAAATGCGGTAATACTGATCCCCGTCTGGGCAATTTGTTCCGTCACTACCGGACTTTTCACACTGACGTTCGCTAGTAGCACCCATAAGTTACCGACGGTCACCGATAAGGTCCAAAAACTCATAATAGTGCCTTTCATGGCTTTAGGCGCTTGGCTGTAGGCAAACTCTAGCCCAGTGGCAGAGACTAATACTTCACCAAAGGTGAGCAAAGCATAGGGCACAATCTGCCAAAATATTGATAATACCGAGCCGCCATCCATCACCAATTGAATGCTACCAACGACTATCCAACTCACGCCCGTGATGGCAATCCCAGCCCCCATTTTACGCAAAGCAGTTAACTTTATACCCATGCGCTCAATCGCCGGATATAACACAAAGTTATTAAATGGGATAAGTAACATAACTAATAATGGGTTTAAAGCTTGCATCATGGCGGGTTCAAACCATTCCGGTTTAGACATGTCATTGGCTTGCAGTATCCAAGTGGACGCTTTCTGATCGAACAAAGACCAAAAAGGAGTCACTAACGCAAATAAGATTAAGATCCGTAGTACTGAACGTACCCCATCAACGGCGATATCCGGATGGATCCCCCTAGCCCGTTCGAGTTGCAATGAAGCCCCTGCGCCAACAAATCCCATCACAAGCACTAACGCACAACACAAACCAGCAACGATACCTAAGGTAGGAATATTCACTAAAGCATACGCTGCAGAAATTATCCCAACTAAAGCTAACACTAAACCTATGTTGGCTTGACCAGCAATTTTAGTGAGCAATGCGGTACGAATAACGGGTAAAAAACCATGGGGATTTTTCGGTTCGGGTGGCATATGCACATAACGTTTGCGGCCTAACCAGAAGAACACAGTTGCAATAAACATTAAGACACCAGGGATCCCAAATGCGACCGCTGCACCATAATATTTCAATAGTAATGGCATAGATAACGAGGCGAAGAAGGAGCCAAAGTTAATCGTAAAATAAAACAGATCAAACGCTTTCTGCGCCAATGTTTTATTGGTTTGATCAAATTGATCCCCCATAAAGGAAGAAACCAAGGGCTTAATCCCACCCGATCCGAGCGCAATTAAAAATAATCCCGTATAAAACCCTTGAATACTGTGTTCAAAAATAGCGAGAAATGCATGGCCAACACAATAAATTAAACTTAACCATAAGATAGTATTGTATTTACCGAAAAAACGATCGGCAATCCAACCCCCGAGTAACGGGAAAAAATACACTCCAATGACAAAGGAATGGAACACATCCTTAGCCATAGTTCCGCGCAGTTCTTCTGGAATAGACAACAAAAGTGCTGTCATCAAGAATGGGGTAAGAATATTCCGCATACCGTAAAAGCTAAAACGTTCACAAGCTTCACTGGCTATGATGTAAGGAATTTGCCGTGGCCACTGGGGCGCATTTACGGGTGTTGTCATGGATCATCCTATTATAATTATTTGATTTTAAATGAAATTAACTTTTTAAATATATTAATTATGTATCAAGAAGCTAAAGGTAACATGTAAGCGAAACCAACCTTATATAAAGGATGCAAAAACTGCAAAAATCACATATTGCTTCTGTGGTCCTATCCACATTTCCTTTATGATGAACATAATAATAGCCATTCAGCTATCTATTTAATTGAAATTAGTTTTAAAAACAACAACACACTGAGAAATCATAATGGCAAAGATTGAAGTAATCGTTGGTACAACATTGGGCAGTGCAGAGTATGTTGCCGACGAAATGATGGCCCAATTAACGGAGCAAGGACACCAAGTTCAAGTTCATTTAACCCCAACATTGTGCGAAATAGACACCCATGCACTGTGGATTATCGTGTCATCAACTCATGGAGCTGGTGATCTTCCAGATAATATTCAGCCTTTTTTCAACGAAATTACCGAACAAAAACCGGATCTCAGCCAAGTAAACTTTGCCTTATGTGCAATTGGTGACTCAAGTTACGATACCTTTTGCCAAGGCCCAGAAAAATTAATTTCAGCCATTCAAGACTGCGATGCAAAAGCCTTTGTGGATAAGATCCAGATCGATGTACAGCTTGATCCTGTGCCGGAAGACCCAGCCCTTGCATGGTTAGCACAATGGCAACAGGACATTTAAGATCGCTTATTGGATAAGGTCCCGATCTATGTACAGTTTAGATCCTATTTATCCACAATTTACTTATTTAAAGTATAAACATGTGGATAAGCTATTATTTAGATCTGATCAACCTCTGTACTATTCACAGTCCGATCTGCTTAATGATCCGCCTTGTGGATAAGTAGGCGATCTATCCCCATGTTTAATGACATTAGATCGCGATCAGATCACAGGATCAAGATCGCGCTAATTAATGATTTATATAATGAATTTGGGTTATGCACAGAAAAACGCGATCCTAATAGTAAACATAATAAGAAGATCTATATAAAGATCTTAAGATCTATTAGTCCGGATCATCTCGATCGAACAGCGTAAAATGATCATTCACCTAAGACGAAGCAAATGCTAAAATGCTCGGCTCGTACTGAGTCTCTTAGCAATTGAAGGTAGTGGCATGCATTTTCATGAACGGTTTGATGTTATTGTTGTTGGTGGTGGTCATGCCGGAACTGAAGCCGCGTTGGCAGCAGCAAGAATGGGATCAAAAACATTATTACTAACGCACAATATCGATACGTTAGGACAAATGTCATGTAATCCAGCGATCGGTGGCATAGGCAAAGGCCATTTAGTGAAAGAAATTGACGCCTTAGGTGGTGCAATGGCAATCGCAACCGATTATGCAGGGATCCAATTTAGAACCTTAAATTCAAGTAAAGGCCCAGCAGTACGAGCAACACGTGCACAAGCTGACCGTGCACTGTATCGTCAAAAAATCCAAAATATATTACAAAACCAACCTAACTTACGTATTTTCCAACAAGCCGTAGATGACTTAATTGTTGAAAATCATCAAGTAGTTGGTGTAGTTACCCAAATGGGTTTAGCCTTTGAATCTCCAGCTGTTGTATTAACAACAGGTACATTCTTAAGCGGCAAAATTCATATAGGCTTAGAAAACTACAGCGGTGGCCGTGCAGGCGATCCACCAGCGATTGCTTTAGCAAATCGATTACGTGAATTACCGATCCGAGTCGGCCGTTTAAAAACAGGTACACCGCCACGTATCGATGCAAACACGATCGATTTTTCTCAAATGGCTGAACAGAAAGGCGATTCTCCGTTACCTGTCATGTCATTTATGGGGGATGTCAGTCATCATCCAAAACAGATTTCTTGCTGGATCACTCACACTAATGAAAAAACCCATGAAATTATTCGTGGTGGTTTAGACAGAAGCCCTATGTATTCAGGCGTCATCGAAGGTATTGGTCCACGTTATTGCCCATCGATTGAAGACAAGATCCACCGCTTTGCGGATAAATCTTCGCATCAGATCTTCATCGAACCAGAAGGTTTAAATACCAATGAGATCTATCCAAATGGGATCTCTACTAGCTTACCTTTCGATGTACAGTTGAATTTAGTACGTTCGATCAAAGGCATGGAAAACGCAGAAATCATGCGTCCAGGTTATGCGATCGAATACGATTATTTCGATCCAAGAGATCTGAAAAACTCATTAGAAACCAAAGCGATCAACGGTTTATTCTTCGCAGGCCAAATAAACGGCACTACAGGTTATGAAGAAGCTGGTGCTCAAGGTTTATTAGCAGGCATGAATGCCTCACTGCAAGTACAAGGCAAAGAAGCCTGGTGTCCACGCCGTGACGAAGCATATCTTGGAGTACTAGTTGACGATTTATCAACTCTAGGTACCAAAGAACCGTACCGCATGTTTACTAGCCGTGCCGAATACCGTTTGCTACTTCGTGAAGATAACGCTGATATTCGCTTAACGGCAAAAGGTCGCGAATTAGGTTTAGTTGACGACACTCGCTGGGCGGCATTTAGTGAGAAGTTAGAATCGATCGAACTTGAGTTACAACGTTTGCGCGCTCAATGGGTGCATCCAAATTCACCTTTGATCCATGCATTAAACCCACACTTGAATACGCCGATCTCTCGCGAAGCATCATTTGAAGAATTACTGCGTCGTCCAGAAATGGATTACGGCAAGTTGATGCAGATCGAAGGTTTTGGTCCAGGGCTTGAAGATCCACAGGCGGCCGAGCAAGTTCAGATCCAAGTTAAGTATTCTGGTTATATTCAACGTCAGCAGGAAGAGATCAACAAAGCTGTGCGTAATGAGAACACTGGTTTACCTTTGACGCTCGATTACAAAGAAGTACCGGGCTTATCGAACGAGGTGATTGCTAAGTTAAATAACCATAAACCAGAAACCATAGGCCAAGCTTCACGGATCTCTGGTATTACGCCTGCGGCTATTTCAATTTTGTTAGTTCACCTCAAAAAGCGTGGCTTATTACGTAAGAGTGCGTAAAAGCTAGCTTAATCGCTGCTTAGGTCATAGAAGGGAAGCATTCAGGCTTCCCTTCATCGTTTTCGGGCTTCATAATAGCCTTCGCGTTCATAATCGTATATTTGTTGAGGTTGCTCAGTGTTATCTGCCCAGTTAGAGGCTTATTTAGCCGAAATTAATTTGCCCGCCACCGCCGAGCAGAAAAAACAACTAATTGATTTTGTTGGCATGCTCAACAAATGGAATAAAGCCTATAACCTGACATCGGTGAGAGATCCCGAAGCTATGCTGATCCGTCATATCATGGACAGTTTAGTAGTTTCAAAACACCTGCAAGGTGAATGTTTTATCGATGTAGGCACTGGACCGGGTTTACCTGGGATCCCGTTAGCCATTATGAACCCCGATAAACAATTTGTGTTATTGGACAGCTTAGGTAAACGTATTCGTTTTCAAAAACAAGTGTCCTTTGAATTAGGCATACATAACATCAGCTCAGTTGAAAGCCGCGTAGAAGCTTATCAACCGGAGGATAAATTCGACGGCGTATTAAGTCGTGCATTTGCCTCAATCCAAGATATGCTGACTTGGTGCCATCATCTCCCCGCTGAACACGGACAGTTTTATGCACTTAAAGGCCAGTTGAATGATGAAGAGATGCAACATATTCCAAATGGATTTGTGGTGAAAGAAGTTATCGAGCTTAAGGTGCCTAAACTCGATGAAAAAAGACATTTATTGAAGATAATCAAAGAATAACAGGCTTAAAAGTGATAAATAAATCATTTATAAGCAAGGGCAATAAACCAGCATTTACATACAGGGTGATATTGTGGGTAAAGTGATTGCCGTGGCTAACCAGAAAGGTGGCGTAGGAAAAACAACTACTTGCGTTAACCTCGCCGCTTCGTTAGCAGCAACAAAACGTAAAGTATTATTGATCGATCTCGATCCTCAAGGTAATGCCACCATGGGGAGCGGTGTCGATAAGTATGACGTAGCTAATACAGCCTATGAATTATTGGTTGAAGAAAAATCCTTCGACGAGATCGTCATTAAAAACACCGCGGGTAAGTATGATCTGATCGCCAGTAATGGCGATGTCACTGCGGCAGAAATCAAATTGATGGAGTTTTTTGCCCGTGAGATTCGTTTGCGTAACGCACTCGCACCGATCAAAGATCAATATGATTATATCTTTATCGACTGCCCTCCTTCATTGAACATGTTGACCGTAAACGCTATGTCTGCGGCCGACTCTGTACTCGTGCCTATGCAGTGTGAATATTATGCCCTCGAAGGCTTAACTGCGCTGATTGATACCATCACTAAGCTTGCTGCTATGGTTAATCCTGGACTTGGCATCGAAGGCATTTTACGTACTATGTATGATCCGCGTAATCGTTTGTCTAATGATGTGTCCGATCAGCTAAAACAGCATTTTGGTGACAAAGTCTATCGTACCGTTATCCCACGTAATGTGAGGCTGGCAGAAGCACCAAGTTTTGGAGCGCCTGCTATGTACTACGATAAATCGAGTGCTGGCGCTAAGGCGTATCTAGCGCTTGCGGGTGAAATGATCCGTCGTTCAGAACAACAAACTCAGGCTAAGCAAGCGTAAAGGATCACCATGACGTTAAAGAAAAGAGGATTAGGCAAAGGGTTAGATGCCCTACTGAGTAACAGTCATGCCGCCAGTAAAAAGCACACTGACGAAGCTGATGTTGTCGATAAAAAAGAAGAGCTTATCCATCTCGATTTAGACTTATTACAGCCAGGTAAGTATCAACCTCGTAAAGACATGTCCCCTGAAGCGTTAGAAGAACTGGCACACTCTATCCGCAACCAAGGCATTATTCAGCCTATCGTTGTGAGACAAGTGACGAATAACATGTATGAGATCATTGCGGGTGAACGTCGTTGGCGTGCTGCGCAACTTGCTGGCTTGAATAAAATCCCCTGTATTGTAAAGCAAGTAGCTGATGAAGCCGCTGTTGCTATTGCTTTGATTGAAAACATCCAGCGTGAAGACTTAAATGCCATGGAAGAAGCCATTGCATTGCAACGTTTAATGCAAGAATTTGAACTGACTCACCAACAGGTTGCCGATGTTGTGGGAAAATCCAGAGCGAGTGTATCTAACTTGTTACGTTTAAACGGCTTAAATGAGCCGGTTAAGCGTCTACTCGAGTATGGCGACATTGATATGGGTCATGCTCGCGCTTTGTTGGCAATTGAGGGAGAAGAACAAACAAATCTTGCGAGATTAGTGGCCGCTAAGGAATTAACCGTTCGCGAAACTGAACGATTAATTAATCAAACCTTAAATCCGCCTAAACAAGCCGAAACTACGACTAAAGATCAAGATGTTTGTCGTTTAGAGCAGCAGTTAATTGAAAGATTAGGTGCCAAGGTTTCGATCGCTCATAGCAGTAAGGGCACGGGTAAAATTGTAATTAACTATCAGAATCTGGCTGAATTAGACGGAATTCTTAGTAAAATTCATTAATGTCTGTAGATTAACAGTTTTTAATGTAAATTTGTGACAGATGCTAATCTTACATTTTAACTCGTTTGGCGCGAGATCACGTTAAAAGTGTTGTTTTTCCTTATCTCAAAGTTGCAATGAAGGCGTGAAAAGGTATACTTTCGCAAGCTTTTTGTGCATCGACATAAATACGGGTATTTGTCATCCGGTCATCGAAACAAAAAGTATGAATGCGGAGAGGATGAATTGAGTAAGGTTTTAGCGCGTCGTGGCCGGTGGTCAGCCTATAAATTGGTGATGATGCAGGCGGCGGTCGCTGGGGGTGCTTCAATTCTCTTTTTCGCCGTGTGGGGAGTTCAGTTTGGCTATTCTGCATTAGCAGGTGGTTCAATCGCTGTGCTCCCTAATTTTGTATTCGCAACCCTCGCTTTCTCCCACACGGGAGCAAGTTCAGCTGCAAAAGTCATAAAGACTTTTTACTGGGGGGAAGCGGTAAAGTTGCTGTTAACCATCGCAATGTTTTCGTTTGTGTTTATCAATCTTAAGGTCGCTTTTATGCCGCTTTTTGTTTGTTATGTGCTGACGCTAATCGTGCATTGGACAGCTCCTTTATACTTCAAGCAAAGTTAAGTGGGATGAATCATGGCTGCAACTGGTGAAGCGTTAACACCGCAGGGCTATATCCAACATCACCTTACCAACTTAAGTGTTGGTGAAGGCTTTTGGACATGGCACATTGATTCGTTGTTCTTTTCGGTTGGTCTTGGTGTTCTGTTCCTGTGGATTTTCCGCAGCGTTGGTAAAAAAGCGACTTCCGGTGTTCCTGGCAAACTGCAATGTTTTGTTGAGATTATCGTCGAGTTCGTAAATAACAGCGTGAAAGAAAGTTTTCATGGCCGCAATGCTCTGATCGCGCCTTTAGCTCTGACCATTTTTGTATGGGTATTCATGATGAACTTCATGGATATGATCCCTGTAGATTGGCTGCCTCACGCAGCAAGTTTAATGGGTATTCCCTATCTAAAAGCGGTTCCGACGACTGACGTTAACATTACCTTTAGCTTAGCTATTGGTGTGTTCGTGCTGATTATTTTTTACAGCATTAAGGTCAAAGGTGTGTCTGGGTTTGTTAAAGAATTGACACTACAGCCCTTTAACCATAAGGCAATGATACCCGTCAACCTCCTATTAGAGACTGTTACTTTGATTGCTAAGCCAATTTCATTGGCATTGCGACTCTTTGGTAACTTGTACGCAGGTGAGTTGATCTTCATCCTTATTGCGCTGATGTATGGTACCAACTTGTTATTATCTACCCTAGGTGTGACTCTGCAACTGGGCTGGTTAATATTCCACATTTTGGTTATCACGCTGCAGGCGTTTATCTTCATGATGTTGACCATTGTTTATTTAAGCATGGCGCATGAAGATCATTAAGGATTGCTGAAGAAATTTTAAACTAAATCATCAACTAATATAGATTTAGATACTGGAGATACAGATGGAAACGATTTTAGGCATGACAGCTATCGCTGTTGCTCTGCTGATTGGTATGGGTGCTCTTGGTACTGCAATCGGTTTCGGCTTATTAGGCGGTAAGTTCTTGGAAGGCGCTGCGCGTCAACCAGAAATGGCTCCTATGCTACAAGTTAAAATGTTCATCGTAGCGGGTCTTCTTGACGCCGTAACTATGATCGGTGTTGGTATCGCATTATTTATGCTATTTACCAACCCACTGGGTGCAATGCTGTAAAAAACGCTTCTGTCTTAACTCTAAATAGGAGGCTGTTGTGAATTTCAACGCTACCCTAATCGGTCAGACGGTCGCCTTTATCATCTTCGTGTGGTTTTGCATGAAGTTTGTATGGCCCCCTTTGATGAATGCCATCGAAGAGCGCCAAAAAAGGATTGCTGACGGTCTAGCTGATGCTGATCGTGCGGTAAAAGACCTGGAGTTGGCACAAGCGAAAGCGACTGACCAACTAAAAGAAGCCAAGGTAACGGCTAATGAAATTATTGAGCAAGCTAACAAGCGTAAAGCTCAAATAGTTGAAGAAGCCAAAACTGAAGCAGACGCTGAGCGTGCTAAAATCATCGCTCAGGGTAAAGCAGAAATCGAAGCTGAACGTAATCGCGTCAAAGAGGATCTGCGTAAGCAGGTTGCTACTCTTGCCATCATGGGTGCTGAGAAGATCCTTGAGCGTTCTATTGATCCAGCCGCCCACAGTGACATAGTTAATAAACTAGTCGCTGAAATTTGATAAGGGAGTTGAGTTATGGCTGAATTAACCACCATCGCTCGCCCTTACGCAAAGGCAGCTTTTGACTTTGCTATTGAACAAGATGCAGTGGATTCTTGGGCTGAAATGCTCACGTTTGCCGCATTGGTGAGTGAAAACGAAACCATGCAACCACTGTTAGCTGGCTCTTTAGCCAGCACTAAGCTCGCAGCACTCTTTATTAGTGTGTGTGGTGAGCAAGTCAATGTGCAAGGTCAGAACCTGATAAAGGTAATGGCTGAAAACGGTCGCTTAAAGGTGCTACCTGCTGTATCTCAGTTATTTACTGAATACCGTAATGAGTGGGCAAAAGAAGTAGAAGCCGATGTGGTTTCTGCAACTGAGCTGAGCTCTGAACAACAACAGCAGATTAGTATTTCTTTAGAGAAACGTCTCGCACGCAAAGTTAAGCTGAATTGTAGCACTGACGCCGCGCTCATCGCCGGTGTAATCATTAAGACAGGAGACCTAGTCATCGATGGCTCGGTCCGCGGTAAGTTATCGCGTCTGTCTGATAAGCTGCAGTCGTAATTGGGAGTTTGAGCATGCAACTGAATTCCACTGAAATCAGCGATCTGATTAAGCAGCGGATCGAGCAGTTCGAAGTCGTTAGCGAATCTCGTAACGAAGGTACTATCGTTGCGGTAAGTGACGGCATCATCCGCATCCACGGCCTAGCCGACGTGATGCAAGGTGAGATGATCGAACTGCCTGGTAACCGTTTTGCAATCGCGTTGAACCTTGAACGTGATTCTGTCGGTGCCGTAGTAATGGGTCCTTATGCTGATTTAGCAGAAGGCGTAAAAGTGAAAACGACTGGCCGTATTCTGGAAGTTCCAGTTGGCCGCGGTCTTCTTGGCCGCGTTGTTAACACTCTAGGTGAGCCAATTGACGGTAAAGGACCTATCGATAACGATGGTTTCTCGCCAATTGAAGTTATCGCACCAGGTGTTATTGAACGTCAGTCTGTTGATCAACCAGTTCAAACTGGTTATAAAGCCGTTGATGCCATGATCCCAATCGGGCGTGGTCAACGTGAATTGATCATTGGCGACCGTCAAACTGGTAAAACAGCAATGGCGATCGACGCAATCATCAACCAGAAAAATTCTGGCATTAAATGTGTGTACGTCGCGATTGGCCAAAAGGCTTCTACTATCGCTAACGTAGTACGCAAGCTAGAAGAACACGGTGCGTTAGCTAACACTATCGTTGTTGTTGCAACTGCTTCTGAAGCCGCTGCTCTACAATACTTAGCGCCATATTCTGGTTGTTCTATGGGTGAATACTTCCGTGACCGCGGTGAAGATTCTTTGATCGTATACGATGATTTGTCTAAGCAAGCAGTTGCTTATCGTCAAATTTCGTTACTGCTCAAGCGTCCACCAGGCCGTGAAGCTTACCCAGGTGACGTATTCTATCTACACTCACGATTATTAGAGCGTGCATCACGCGTTAACGCGATTTATGTAGAAAAGTTCACTAAAGGTGCAGTAACTGGCAAAACTGGTTCTTTAACCGCGCTGCCGATTATTGAAACGCAAGCGGGTGACGTTTCTGCATTCGTACCGACCAACGTAATTTCTATTACCGATGGTCAGATCTTCCTTGAGACCGATCTGTTTAACTCTGGCCTACGTCCAGCGGTTAACCCAGGTATTTCTGTTTCTCGTGTTGGTGGTGCGGCTCAGACTAAGATCATCAAGAAACTGTCTGGTGGTATTCGTACCGCACTAGCACAGTATCGTGAGCTTGCTGCGTTCTCGCAATTTGCATCTGATCTTGACGATGCAACACGTGCTCAGCTTGAGCATGGTGTGCGTGTTACCGAACTGATGAAGCAAAAGCAATATGCTCCTATGAGCGTAGCCGCTCAAGCTGTGTCTATTTTCTCAGCTGAAAAAGGTTACCTGAAGAGTGTTGAGCTGAATAAGGTCGGTAATTTCGAAGCCGCTCTGCTCTCGTTCATGAACAGCGAGCATGCTCCTTTAATGAAGCTTATCAATGATACTGGCGATTATAGCGCTGATATCGAAGCTGAATTAAAAGCTGGCCTCGACAAGTTCGTAGCAACCCAAACCTGGTAACAATGATAGAGGTGTCTTAAGACACCTCAGGTCCAGATTGGAGAGTAGAGATGGCCGGCGCTAAAGAGATTAAAACCAAGATCGCGAGTGTGAAAAACACTCAGAAGATCACGTCCGCCATGGAAATGGTGGCAGCCAGCAAAATGCGCAGAGCGCAGGAACGCATGGCTGCGAGCCGTCCATATGCGGAAAGCATGCGTAAGGTGATCGGTCACGTCGCGCAAGGTTCTCTCGAGTATAAACACCCCTATTTGGAGGTGAGAGAGGCTAAGCGGGTTGGTTACATTGTTGTAGCAACCGACCGTGGCCTTTGTGGTGGTCTGAACGTTAACCTTTTCAAAAAGGTTATTGCAGACGTGAAAAGCTGGAAAGCCCAAGGTGCAGAATTTGAATTTTGCCCTATCGGCGCACGTAGTGTGCAGTTTTTCAAAAACTTCGGTGGACAAGTGTCTGCTCACGCTTCAGGTTTAGGCGATGCTCCAAAGCTCGCTGACTTGATCGGGACAGTCGGTGTCATGCTAGAAGCTTACAACGAAGGCAAGCTGGATCGTCTGTACGTGGTATTTAACAAATTTGTGAATACTATGACGCAGACTCCTGTGATCGAGCAGCTGCTACCTTTGCCTAAATCAGAAGATGATGAAACTGCTCATCGTTGGGATTATATCTACGAGCCAGATCCAAAAGCACTTTTGGATACTTTATTGGTCCGTTATGTAGAATCTCAGGTTTACCAAGGTGTTGTTGAAAACATTGCCTCTGAACAAGCTGCCCGTATGGTAGCAATGAAGTCGGCAACAGACAACGCGGGTGAGCTTATCAACGACTTGCAACTGGTCTATAACAAGGCCCGTCAGGCTGCGATTACGCAGGAACTGTCGGAAATTGTTTCTGGTGCCTCTGCGGTTTAGGTTAGGTAACGAATACAAGTTTTAGAGGATTAATCATGAGCACAGGTACTGTTGTCCAAGTGATTGGCGCGGTTGTGGACGTAGAGTTCCCACAAGATGCCGTACCTCAAGTATATGACGCTCTGAAAATCGTAGGTGAAGGCCCGTGTAATGGTTTGGTGCTGGAAGTTCAGCAACAGCTAGGTGGTGGTGTAGTTCGTACCATCGCTATGGGTTCTTCTGACGGTCTGCGTCGTGGTCTTGAAGTAGTAAACTCAGGTTCACCTATTACTGTTCCAGTTGGTACCGCCACTCTTGGCCGTATCATGAACGTATTAGGCGAGCCTATTGATGAAGCGGGTCCAATCGGTGAAGAAGAGCGTTATGTCATTCACCGTACAGCTCCTTCATACGAAGATCAATCAAGCTCTACTGAACTGTTAGAGACTGGCATCAAGGTTATCGACCTTGTTTGTCCATTCGCTAAGGGCGGTAAAGTCGGTTTGTTCGGTGGTGCGGGTGTTGGTAAGACAGTTAACATGATGGAACTGATTAACAACATCGCTAAAGCCCACTCGGGTCTTTCTGTATTCGCCGGTGTAGGTGAACGTACTCGTGAAGGTAACGACTTCTACTACGAGATGAAAGATTCTGGCGTTCTCGACAAAGTGGCCATGGTTTATGGTCAGATGAACGAGCCTCCAGGTAACCGTTTGCGTGTTGCACTGTCTGGTCTGACTATGGCAGAGAAGTTCCGTGACGAAGGTCGTGACGTACTGTTGTTCGTTGACAACATCTATCGTTATACCTTAGCCGGTACTGAAGTATCTGCACTGTTAGGTCGTATGCCTTCTGCGGTAGGTTATCAACCAACATTGGCTGAAGAGATGGGTGTTCTGCAAGAGCGTATCACTTCAACTAAGACGGGTTCTATTACTTCTGTACAAGCGGTATACGTACCTGCGGATGACTTGACCGATCCGTCACCAGCAACAACCTTCGCTCACTTAGATGCGACTGTTGTACTGTCACGTCAAATTGCTTCTCTGGGTATTTACCCAGCGGTTGACCCATTGGATTCGACTTCACGTCAATTAGATCCATTGGTTGTTGGCCAAGAGCATTATGACGTTGCTAACGGCGTGCAAACTGTACTGCAACGTTACAAAGAGCTGAAAGACATTATTGCGATTCTGGGTATGGATGAATTGTCTGATGAAGACAAGACTGTCGTATTCCGTGCTCGTAAGATTGAGCGTTTCTTATCTCAGCCTTTCTTCGTAGCAGAAGTCTTTACTGGATCTCCTGGTAAGTACGTTTCTCTGAAAGACACTATCCGTGGCTTTAAGGGTATTTTGAACGGTGAGTTTGATCACCTGCCAGAACAAGCGTTCTACATGGTTGGCTCAATCGATGAAGTCATCGAGAAAGCGAACAAAAAGAAATAACTAAGTATTCATACTTAGTTTTTTAAGGAGAACGGGATGGCAGCCATGACAGTACATCTTGATATTGTAAGCGCAGAGAGCAAAATCTTCTCTGGTCGTGTAGCTTCGCTGCAAGTGACTGGTTCTGAAGGTGAGTTGGGCATAATGCATGGCCACGCTCCTTTGCTTAGTTATATCAAACCTGGCATGGCGCGCATCGTCAAGCAAGACGGCAGTGAAGAAGTGTTTTACCTTTCAGGTGGTATTCTGGAAGTGCAGCCTTCTTCTGTCTCCGTATTGGCTGATGTGGTTATGCGTGCCAAAGATATTGATGAGCAAGCGGCATTAGAAGCTAAGCGTCGTGCAGAAGCCCATATGGCAACTGCTGGCGCTGACTTCAATTATGACGCGGCTATGGTTGAGTTAGCTAAGGCTATGGCTCAATTACGTGTTGTTGAAACCATCAAGAAAAACATTGCCAGATAAGGTTATTGTTTGTGAAAAAAGGCGACCCTATGGTCGCCTTTTTTGTGTCTAAAAATGGGATAGATTGGCATTCTTGCATGTCTTTGATTGATGAGTGTCGCTATCTACTTCGCTTTTCGATGTGCTTTCCGTTAAAATTGCGCCACTAATACCAATCGTATTAAATATCTGTTCATTCAGCGGGAGTTCAACGCGCTTTAGACAAGGCGAAGGCTTGAAGGCATAGTGGTGCTCTGTCGAAAGCCTTGAACGCAGTATGAAGCGCGTTGAAACCCGCCCTTTGGGAGCCTCACAGGCATCCCACTCCCGTGTTGCATTGATTTAAAAGGGAATAACCATTTCTGCGTCAATGCGCCTTGGATTGAGATGCCTGTGAGGCTCTGAACTGATTAGATATTTAATGTGATTGGTATACGACCGTAATTTTTCACCCTCTTGGGTATTTTTTCAAGGATATGGTAATGGCATTAAATGTAGTGATCTTAGCGGCTGGCAAGGGAACACGGATGCGCTCTGATCTTCCTAAGGTATTACATCCCATCGCCCATAAGAGCATGGTGCAACATGTCATCGATACCGCTAATAAAGTTGGCAGTGACTCTATTCAGTTAGTCTATGGTTATGGTGCCGACAAGCTACAAGCCTGTTTGGGTGAGCAACAACTTAACTGGGTATTGCAAGCCGATCAATTAGGCACAGGTCATGCGGTTGCACAGGCTAGCCCACATATCGCCGACAGCGATACAGTACTTATTCTTTATGGCGATGTGCCGTTGCTCCAAACATCGACTCTCGAAGCATTACTCGCCGCCCGTCCTGAAAATGGTGTTGCTATTTTAACAGTGAATTTAGCGAATCCTATGGGTTATGGCCGTATTGTCCGTGAGCAAGGAAAAGTCATTGGAATTATTGAGCAAAAAGATGCGACTGCAGAACAGTTGCTGATCAACGAAATTAACACCGGCATCATGGCGGTTCCGGGTAAACAACTTAAAACTTGGTTGAGCCGTTTATCGAACAATAATGCCCAAGGCGAATATTATCTAACGGATATTATTGCTATGGCGCACGCTGATGGCGTTGCTATTGATACTGCTCAGCCACAATCGGCCATTGAAGTGGAAGGCGCTAATAATCGCGTGCAATTAGCGCAACTTGAACGTGCTTACCAAGCCCGTGAAGCCGAAAAGCTCATGTTGGCGGGGGCTAACCTTCGCGACCCAAGCCGTATCGATATCCGTGGTGAAGTCACTGTTGGTATGGATGTGATGATCGATATCAACGTGATATTCGAAGGCAAAGTGACCTTGGGTAATAATGTCACTATTGGCGCAGGCGCGATTTTAATTGATTGCGAGATTGCCGATGATGCTGAGATCAAGCCTTACTCTATTATCGAAGGTGCTACGCTTGGCGTTGCTGCCAGTGCTGGCCCATTTGCACGTTTACGTCCGGGAGCAGAACTTAAGCAAGATGCACATATAGGCAACTTTGTTGAAGTGAAAAAAGCGGTGATTGGCGTTGGATCCAAAGCTGGACACTTAGCCTATTTAGGCGATGCCATCATTGGTGATGGCGTCAACATTGGTGCTGGCACTATTACCTGCAACTATGATGGCGCGAATAAGCATCTTACTGTTATCGAAGATAACGTCTTTGTCGGTTCTGACACTCAGTTGGTGGCTCCAGTGACCATAGGTAAAGGGGCAACTTTAGGGGCCGGTTCAACGATTACCCGTGATGTAGGTGAGAATGAGTTAGTGATCACTCGTGTTAAACAAAAACACCTCACAGGTTGGCAACGTCCAGTGAAAATTAAAAAGTAAGTTTTAAAACTCAACTTAATGTCAAAAAAGCGGCCATGTGCCGCTTTTATCTTTATTGTGTTCAATGTGTTGCACTAAAAAGCCTTTTTATTAAGCAATGCTTAATAATTAAGATTTTCTTCATGTTTTTGTGGTATGGGCAAATTGTTGGTTTTTAAGTTAATTTGATCACTATCACACTCAATTGTAAATTTTAGTAAAGAAGAGAAAATAAAAACACTTCTCATTTATATTGCCTGCAATTCTAAGACGAAAGGTCTATTTGAGGTGTTGGCAATGGTATTTAAATATTCAGTTATAGGTTTAGCTGTAGGCTCGGCATTAATGGCTATGCCGGTTATTGCAGAAGTGGCGAGCGATAAAAATATTGAGCGCATCAATGTGACTGGCCGTACTTTTAACGACTATAAAGTCGGTAGTGCATCGGGTGCCATGCGTGGCGATATCGACTTAATGGATACTCCACAGTCAGTTAATGTGATCCCTGATTTTGTGACTGATGAACAGTTGGCAACCAATCTAGCGGAAGTATTAGTTAATGATTCGAGTGTTACAGCGGGAACCACGCGCTGGAACCGTCAAGTCTTCAGTATCCGCGGCTTCGAGCTCGATTCGGGTAACGGTTATCTTATCAATGGCCATCAACAATGGTCTCACTACGTACAACCAATTGAAACTTTACAGCAAGTCGAAGTATTGAAAGGTCCTTCGAGCATGTTGTACGGCCAATCTGGCCCTGGTGGTTTAGTGAATATGGTCACTAAGAAACCGACCTATGATTCAATGCTCGATTTAGGTTTTGATACTGATGGTTTTGGTTCGACCCGTGCTCAGCTAGATGCGGGCGGCAGTTTAAATGATGCTCAGAGTCTTCGTTACCGCGGCGTGTTAGTGAAGCAAGACACAAAATACTGGCGTGAGTATTCCGCTAACGATGAGAATCAAGAGCGTGACCGTTGGTTGGGCTACTTAAACCTAGAATTTGATGTCAGTGATGATGTTCTGTTATCGGTTAAGTACGATCATACCCAAGATAAAGCGGGCATTGATGCGGGTGGGTGGTTAGATAAACAAGGTAATGTTATCGGTGAACATAAAACAGTATGGGATGCACCTTGGGCCTTTACCGATAATACAGTCTCTAACTTAGGTGCCGATCTAACTTGGCAGATGAGTGATGATTGGAAAGTCAAAGTTGGTTATAACGATCAGCAGTTTAATCGCCAACGTTTAGACTCTGCGCCAAGTTTGATTGAAGGCTCTGAAGATCCATTCAAAGATGGTTATAACATCAAACCATTCGACCGTTATGACGATTGGCAGCATAAAACGGCCTATGTCGATTTCACGGGTGAATTTTCTTTGGCAGGAATGGAGCATCAATTCCTTATTGGAGCTAACTATTTAGACTATTTCTATCAGCAGCAAATTCAGAAAGGCAAAAGTCAGCCCGTAATTCCTGGGCAACCAATTATTCAGCAAGATCTTGATTATCACCAAGGTAAGCTAAGCAACCCAAGCGAATACAAGTATTACGGTTTCTATTTACAGGATTTGATGACGCTTAATGAGCAATGGAAATTGCTTGCTGGTGTGCGTTACGACGAACAGAAGAAAGACGGAGAAGGTGAAAACAGCTATGCCGTGTCGCCTAAGTTTGGGGTAATTTACTCGCCAATGGCTAATGGTAGCATTTACGTTAATTATTCAAAAAGCTTTACACCACAGGGTTCAGTAACCAGTTCTGAAGATGTCAATCATGGAGATAACCTGAAACCTGAGTACGGTACTCAATATGAACTAGGGACTAAATGGGAGTTATTTAATGACAGCCTACTGCTAACAGCAGCCCTTTTTGATATTACGGTTTCTAATGTCACCACAGTACAAGATATTCCTGTAACGAATGAAGGAGATAAAACGATCACTACCCAAGGTGGTGAGCAGCATCATCGAGGTTTTGAAGTTGGCGCCCAAGGCCAGTTAGATGATAGCTGGTTTGTGACTTCTTCTATGATGTATTTAGATGCGGAATATAAAACGGGTGCTGGCAAGATCGATGGGAAAATCTTAGATGGTAAAACTCCTATTGATGCGCCTGAGTGGTCGGCTAATATCTGGACTCGTTATGAAGTAACTGACAACTTTGCGATGAACTTTGGTGCTATTTATGTGGGTGAGCGCTTCGCCGATAAAGATAACAGCATTACCAAAGATGGTTATGTGCGTTTTGATTTAGGTGCAGCCTACACTATGGATATCATGGGTAAAGATGTCAGTATTCGTGCCAACGTCAGAAACCTCTTTGATACTGAATATTTAGATGGTGGCAGTGATAAGATGGTGACGATTGGCCAAGATCGTAACTTCAGTGTTGCTGTTGAAGCTAAGTTCTAATACTTATTAGGATTTTTAATCTATTTGAAGCAGTTTATCCCTAAAGGATAAACTGCTTTTTTATTGGTTGGTTTTTAAGTTCACAATTTTAAATTAATTAAAATGACTCGCGATCATGCGAAAGAGTGCTTCGTATGACTAGCAAAAAAGTTTCGTTTCACTATAATGCACCTTTCGAATCGAAACTTAACTGAAAGGTTTTATGAATAAACGAAACACACAGCAGCGTCGCCACAGCATAATCACCATATTGAACGAACAGGGTGAAGTGAGCGTTGATGAACTGTCGTTACGTTTTGAAACCTCAGAAGTGACGATTCGTAAGGATCTCGCCGCGCTTGAGAAAACGGGTTTATTATTGCGCCGTTACGGTGGCGCCGTGGCGATTCCAGACGAAGTCACTCAACAGTTCTCTGCCAAGATAGCGCCTAATAAACTTTCTATTGCGAAAACCGCCGCGCAGCTGATTAAAGATCACAATCGCATTATTATCGATAGCGGCACTACGACGTCAGGCTTGATTGAACAGCTGAACGATAAGCGTGGGCTGGTGGTCATGACGAATGCGCTACACCTTGCAAATGCCATTCATGAACTCGAAAACGAGCCCACCTTATTGATGACCGGTGGCACTTGGGACCCGCATTCTGAATCCTTTCAAGGTCAAGTCGCCGAGCAAGTGTTGCGTTCATATAATTTCGACCAACTGTTTATCGGTGCCGATGGTATCGATCTTGAACGCGGGACCACCACCTTTAACGAGTTAACAGGCCTAAGCAAAGTGATGGCCGAAGTTTCCCGCGAGGTAATCGTTATGGTGGATTCAGACAAAATCGGCAAGCGGATCCCTAACTTAGAGTTACCGTGGGCCAAGGTCAGTGTGTTGGTCACCGACTCACGTATCGACGAGAGTGCGTTAAAACAAATTTCAGATCAGGGCGTGCGAGTTATGTTAGCGCCCTACGCTCAATAGACAAAATAGCTTAACAACTTCATTTTAATTTATAGGTAAAGACTATGTGTGGAATCGTAGGCGCCGTGGCGCAAAGGGATGTGGCTGAAATTCTGGTAGAAGGCTTACGCCGTTTAGAATATCGCGGATATGACTCTGCAGGCGTTGCCGTTATTCACAATGGTGAACTCAACCGTACGCGCCGCGTTGGCAAAGTACAAGAGTTGTCGGCTGCGCTTGAAACTGACCCATTAGCAGGCGGAACCGGTATCGCGCACACTCGTTGGGCGACCCACGGTGAGCCGAGTGAGCGTAATGCTCATCCGCATTTATCGGAAGGTGATATTGCCGTGGTGCACAACGGTATTATCGAAAACCACAATAAACTGCGCGAAATGCTTAAAGGTTTAGGTTACAACTTTAGCTCAGATACCGACACCGAAGTGATTTGTCACTTAGTGCACCATGAGCTGAAAACCCATAGCACTCTGCTTGGTGCCGTACAAGCCACGGTTAAACAACTCGAAGGCGCCTATGGCACAGTCGTTATCGACCGTCGTGATAGTGAACGTATGGTTGTTGCTCGCTCTGGTAGTCCATTGGTGATTGGTTTTGGTCTAGGTGAAAACTTTGTCGCTTCAGATCAACTCGCCTTATTACCCGTCACTCGCTCATTTGCTTTCCTAGAAGAAGGTGATGTGGCCGAAGTGACCCGTCGCAGCGTGAGTATTTTCGACTTAAACGGTAATGCCGTTGAGCGTGAAGTTAAAGAATCTGAAATTACCCACGATGCCGGTGACAAAGGCGAATATCGCCACTATATGCTTAAAGAAATTTACGAGCAGCCATTGGCACTGACGCGCACAATTGAAGGTCGTATTGCTAATAAGCAAGTGCTAGACACGGCTTTTGGTGACAACGCTGCTGAGTTTTTAAAAGATATCAAACATGTGCAAATCATCGCCTGTGGTACTAGTTACCATGCGGGCATGGCGGCTCGTTACTGGTTAGAAGATTGGGCTGGCGTGTCTTGTAACGTCGAAATTGCCTCTGAATTCCGTTATCGCAAGTCGCACTTATTCCCAAATAGCCTGTTGGTGACGATTTCACAATCGGGTGAAACTGCCGATACTTTAGCGGCCATGCGCTTAGCGAAAGAAATGGGTTACAAAGCCACATTGACCATTTGTAATGCGCCAGGTTCATCACTGGTTCGCGAATCTGACATGGCTTACATGATGAAAGCGGGCGCAGAGATTGGCGTGGCATCGACTAAAGCTTTCACAGTTCAGCTTGCTGGCTTGTTAATGTTGACTGCGGTGATCGGTCGCCACAATGGTATGTCTGATCAAATGCAGGCCCAAATTACTCAAAGCCTACAATCTATGCCAGCAAAAGTGGAACAAGCTTTAGGTTTAGATGCTGCGATTGCTGAACTGGCTGAAGATTTTGCCGATAAACACCATGCATTATTCCTTGGCCGTGGCGATCAATATCCGATTGCGATGGAAGGCGCGTTAAAGCTGAAAGAGATTTCTTATATTCATGCTGAAGCTTATGCCTCTGGCGAATTAAAACACGGCCCACTAGCGCTTATCGATGCCGATATGCCAGTGATTGTCGTTGCGCCAAACAATGAATTGCTCGAAAAACTGAAATCGAATGTTGAAGAAGTGCGTGCCCGTGGCGGCTTAATGTATGTGTTTGCCGATGTAGATGCCGAGTTCGAGTCGGATGACACGATGAAAGTGATCCCTGTGCCACACTGTGACATCTTTATGGCGCCACTGATCTACACTATTCCTTTACAGCTATTGTCGTACCATGTTGCATTAATCAAAGGTACCGACGTGGATCAACCACGTAACTTGGCAAAGTCTGTAACAGTAGAATAAATAGAGATATTTAAATGAAAACCGCCTTTATTGGCGGTTTTTTCATTTAGATTCACGACAAAATGACGATTAACTTACAGTAATAGCAAATGCTGGTGGCTTAACTTTCTATGCTGGAATGGCATCTAGCTCGTGCTGCTTTTTTGCCTCAATGCGTTTCCACACTTTGTCATGGAAGTAAAACACTACAGTGTTAATCGCGGGTTCTACTAAGGCTACTGCGCCACCGACGACTACGCTGCCAGTTAATAAATAGGTTACGGTAAAAGCGACGCTAAAATGCAGTACAGCAAAAGTGAGTGTCTTAGTCATGATCTTGTCCTCTAAATAGGCTCCCAGCGGGAATGTTTAGATGATAACAATTCTCATTAAAATTAAAAGCCGTGTTTTCAGATTAGTTTAAACGGTTTTATCTATTTATCCGTTGTAAAAAACATAAAGCCCTCACGATGGAGGGCTTTGAGCATTTAAACGTAAATTAATACAATTCTAAAATTAGTAGTGCCAAGGGAAGGCTGAAAAATCTTGATCGCGTTTTTCGAGGAAGGCATCGCGTCCTTCCTGTGCTTCGGCGCTCGCATAGGCTAAACGCGTCGCTTCACCGGCAAATAATTGCTGACCGACCATACCATCATCAGTCATGTTGAAGCCGTATTTAAGCATACGCATAGCCGTAGGTGATTTAGAGTTAATCTCTTTCGCCCACATTAATGCTTCGGTTTCTAGCTCTGCATGGGGAACGGATTTATTAACCATACCCATGTCGAAGGCTTCATCAGCGCTGTAGTTAAATCCGCAGAAGAAGATTTCGCGGGCACGTTTTTGACCTATCATCTTGGCGAGATAAGCACTGCCGTAACCTGAGTCGAAGCTCGCAACATCGGGATCGGTTTGTTTAAATATTGCGTGTTCTTTCGAGGCTAAGGTTAAGTCGCACACTACGTGTAAACTATGGCCGCCACCCACCGCCCAGCCCGGCACAACGGCGATGACCACTTTAGGCATAAAGCGGATCAGGCGTTGTACTTCTAATATATGTAAGCGGCCCATTCTGGCTTGATCGGCCTTACCTTCTTCGGCGCCTTCATATTTATAGCCATCTTTGCCGCGAATACGTTGATCGCCACCCGAACAGAACGCCCAGCCACCATCTTTTGCCGAAGGACCGTTACCCGTAAGCAGTACGCAACCCACATCAGACCATTGGCGTGCATGGTCGAGTGCGATAAATAATTCATCAACGGTTTTAGGTCGGAAGGCGTTACGGCACTCTGGGCGATTAATGGCAATGCGTACTGTGCCGTGCGCTTTGGCTCTGTGGTAAGTAATATCGTCGAAATGAAATCCACTGACTTCATCCCATAGGGTGGGATCAAAAATGTCTGATACTTGTTGGGTCATGATTCATAGGCCTTTATGCTGTAATGCCTCAAAGGCTAGGCGGAATCATATATAAGGTCAATCACCTAAGTCTAAACCTTAGCGCTATATAGCAAAATCCCGTTTGCCTATGAGTCTGTAATGATTAAAGGTGATCACATAGATAAAGCTGATTATCTTTGCTAAACACTGGATGTTGAGGTGCCATAGTACCGCAATAGTTAGCCTTAAAGTCGGCAATAGACTCGGGTGTCATTGGAATTTGATTGAAGGCTTCGAGTTCTAATGTGGATAAACGTTCTATGATGTCGGTTCTTACCTTAGTCAGTTTATGGTCGATTTTAATAATTTTTGTTCCTGTCATAGAGTCAACTTTATTCTCTATTTCTTTGATCATCGCCTCAGTCTTTGCAATAGGAACATCTAATTTATCTGTTTCTGTGTATAAGTAATATAAAGCACCCGCGAGTAGCGCCAATATGATCCAACCTTTCATCTTTTAGTCCAACATAAGTGAATAACCATTAAGAATATGGGTATAATAAGCTAGTTTTCGTCCAATATTAAAGCAGTAAAAGGCTGTAACGATGAACTCAGAATCTAACAACAAGGACTATTCGAAAACCAATCGAATTAAGATTCACCAGCCAGATGCGAGTAAAGCCGATCGCTTTAATCCTCGTAATCGGATTTATGTCCGAGCCATAGACGGTTTGTGGAGTAGCGTACGTCGCCGCATGGGCTGGATCGCCATGTTATTTTTCCTGCTTTTACCTTGGATCCCTTGGGGCGACCGTCAAGCCGTATGGTTTAACTTGGGCGAACAAAAGTTTCACGTCTTCGGTTTAACGATTTGGCCGCAGGATCTCACCTTGCTTGCAGCGTTGTTTATGATCGCTGCCTTCGCTCTGTTTTTTGTGACCACCTATCTTGGCCGTGTTTGGTGTGGATACACTTGCCCCCAAACAGTATGGACCTTTATGTTCATCTGGTTCGAGGAAAAACTTGAAGGCGCACGCAATAAACGCATTAAGTTAGATCAAATGCCATGGAGCTTTGACAAACTCTGGCGTAAAACGGCAAAGCATACGGCCTGGCTATTGCTCTCATTGATGACGGCGATGACCTTTGTGTCCTATTTTGTGCCAAGTCGTGAAGTCTATGTCGACGTATTTACACTTAATGCTTCTGGCGGTATCTACTTCTGGGTCGTGTTTTTTACACTTGCCACATACGGCAATGCGGGTTGGATGCGTGAAATCATGTGTATCCACATGTGCCCTTATGCTCGTTTCCAAGCGGCTATGTTCGATAAGAATACTTTTATCGTGGGTTACGATACTAAACGTGGTGAGACCCGTGGTCCGCGCTCACGCAAAGATGACCCTAAAGAGCTAGGGCTTGGCGACTGTATCGACTGTGACTTGTGTGTGCAGGTATGTCCTACGGGAATCGATATTCGTAATGGTCTGCAATATGAGTGTATTAACTGCGGCGCTTGTATCGATGCCTGCGATCAAACCATGGATCGTATGGGATATGAAAAAGGGCTTATCAGTTATACCACCGAGAACAAGTTAGAAGGAATTAAGCAAAAAGTGCTGCGACCTAAACTTGTCGGTTATGGCGTGGTACTGATAGCGATGATATTAGTCTTTATATACTCCAGTGCGACCATAGCGCCTGTGCGTATGGACATCATTCGTGACCGCAACCAGCTCTATAGAGAGAACAATCAAGGTTTGATTGAAAACACCTTCACCTTGAAGATTCTTAATAAGACAGAGCAATCCCACGAATACACTATGAGTGTCGAAGGATTAGACAACTATAAATGGTACGGTCCAACTTCGGTCACTATTGCGGGTGGTGAAGTGTTAACTCTCCCTATTAGCGTGGGTATCGATCCGGTTGAGCTGTCTCGTTCAGTTACTAATATCGAGATAAAAGTGAAAACTCATATCGACGGTGAAGAAGTCGAAGTTGAGCAAGAATCTCGTTTCTTTAGTCCATAGATAACAGTATTTATGATGATCTAGCTGAGCGTGACTCATATAGATTGCCAGACTTAATCGAGATAAAGGGGCTTTTTAGCCCCTTTTTTATACGTATCGTTTGATAAGTAAACGTCTAAACCATTAATCGTTATTTTCCTACAAAAAGCCCTTGCACAAAATCTCCTGCTCCCTATAATGCGCATCCACTGACACGGCAGACAGCGAAAGCCAGCTGACGAGTTAAGTTGAATTGAGTCGCTTTTAAGCACTTAATTCAAGCGCAGCAAGAAGTTGTAAAATACTCCTTGACGCGAAACGGG
>NZ_BJBV01000026.1:0-88284 GCF_036245925.1 Shewanella sp. M-Br | reverse complement strand
CGAATCCCCTAGGGGATACCAATTTTAATCAAGGTTTATCGAAACTTTGGTTAAAGACAATAAGCCACCTCAAGGTGGTTTTTTTGTGTCTGAATTTTGAATATTAAATCGAGATCTCCCCGATTCATTTACGAGTCATACGCTCCGAGTTATTTGCCTAATTTACCCAACAATTCAAACCATCCACATTAAGATAAATAATGCTTCGAGAGGCTTACTTAGTGTGGTGAAGTCATTCTGTTCAATCGTGTGATAAAGATTATCGAAGCGTTTTCCTGCTTAACCTTGCGCTAACCCATGGCCCAAACTCACCTTTCGGATTGTTCAGTGTGTTGGTACTTTGAATGCTGCCACTTTCAATGTTGATAAGTTGAGCCGTTAAGCGCGGTTTATCTCTTGTTTCCAATCGTTCAACGAGTAAAGTTTGAAGTGAACCGTTCACACGGTAGCCATTGTAATAGATGAATCGTGTATTACTGCGGTGAATATGAGCGCGAGTGTAAGAGTGAAGCTTTGTGGAAAGAGGGCAGAATTAGGCGGAAACTTATTTGAGATAAAAAAGGCGACACTCACTGCTGAGTGTCGCCTTTAGTCATCTCACCTTTGGCTTAGTCTACACCTAAGAATCCACCAGTTTGGTGGGCCCATAATTGAGCATAAATACCGCCTGCGGCGATGAGTTCATGGTGTGTGCCTTGCTCAACGACTCGGCCTTGATCTAATACAATTAACCTATCCATCGCGGCAATAGTCGAAAGTCGATGGGCAATCGCGATCACTGTCTTGCCTTGCATTAATTCATACAAACTTTCTTGAATTGCAGCTTCGACTTCGGAATCTAGTGCAGATGTGGCTTCATCAAGCAGTAAAATAGGCGCATTTTTTAATAAAACCCGCGCGATGGCGATACGCTGTCTTTGGCCACCAGAGAGTTTTACGCCGCGTTCACCCACTTGGGCATCTAAGCCATGATTACCGTTAGGATCACTGAGTTCCTGAATAAAGTCATAGGCTTGAGCTTGTTTAATCGCGCGATCAAGTTGCTCTTCACTGGCACTGGGATTGCCGTAAAGAATATTCTCGCGAATGGTGCGGTGCAAGAGGGAGGTATCTTGGGTCACCATGCCAATTTGCGAACGCAGTGAATCTTGCATAACCATCTTGATGTCTTGATCATCGATATTAATCTGACCTTTTTCAACATCGTAGAATCGCATTAGTAGATTCACTAGGGTCGATTTACCTGCGCCAGAACGCCCCACTAAGCCAACTTTTTCACCTGCTTTAATATTCAAATTCAGATCTTCAATCACGCCAGTCTGCTCACCGTAATGGAAACACACTTGGTTGAAATCAATCTTGCCATGATTGACGACCAGCGCCTTGGCGTTTGGCTCATCTTGGATGATCGTTGTTTTCGATAAGGTGTTCATTCCATCGGTAACCGTGCCGATATTTTCGAATAACGAACTGATTTCCCACATTATCCACTGTGACATGCCGTTTAAGCGCAGTGCTAAACTGACCGCAATGGCGATGGCGCCGACCGTGATTGCGCTATCGGTCCATAGGGCTATCGATACTGCTGCAATACTAAAGGCCAACAGATAGTTGATGATTTGCACGCTGACGCTGATGCCCGTCACTAAGCGCATTTGGCGATAAACCGTGTCTAAAAATATCCGCATACTGGATTTGGCGTATTCGGCTTCTTTTTGTGTGTGGGCGAATAGCTTCACTGTGGTGATGTTGGTATAGCTGTCGACGATACGGCCTGTCATGGTTGAGCGCGCATCGGCTTGCTCGGTAGAGACACTTTTTAGTCTAGGCACAAAGTACCATTGCAGACCAACATACAGTGCAAGCCAGACGAGCATAGGTATGACTAAGCGCAGATCAGCGCTGGCAATCATCACCAGCATAGAGGTGAAATACACTAAAATGTATACCAACACATCGAGCAATTTCATCACCGTTTCGCGTACGGCTAAGGATGTTTGCATCACTTTCGTGGCGATTCTGCCAGCAAAATCATCTTGATAAAACGATACACTTTGTTTTAGCAAATAACGGTGTGCAAGCCAGCGGATCGACATAGGATAATTGCCGAGCAAGGTTTGATGCATGATAAGCGCATGCAGTAATACCAATATTGGCATCACAATTATCACCATACCTCCCATCAGCATTAAGGTCGTGCCTTCGTCTTGGAATAACGTTTCGGGATTTTTTTTCACAAGCCAATCAACTAATTGGCCCATGAACCCGAACAGTGACACTTCAAGCATGGCCAGCATGGCGGTCAGCACTGACATTAAGATCAGCGGCAGTTCGTAGCCCTTAGTGTAGTGGCGACAAAAAGCATAAACCCCTGTGGGTGGTTTAGTGGGTTCATCATCGGGTAGGGCTTCAACCCAGGATTCAAATCGTTTAAACATGAATTAACTCTATGGTGAGATAAAAAATAGTCGGCTCTAGCATATACCCAAACAACCTGAAGATGCAGGATTCAGCGGGAATTTAACGCACTTTAGGCAAGGCGGTTATTTGCAGACCTAGTGGACTAAGTTAAAAATAACCAACACGGCATAAAGTGCGTTAAAACCCGCCGGGACGGAGCGTCTAGGACACTCCACTTCCGTGTTGCACCAATTCAAAAGGTGGCCGACATTCTGTCATTGATGCGCCTTGAATTGAAGCACCCTAGACGCTCTGAAACTCGTATCTTCAGGTAGCTTGGGTATATAAGATTTCATGCCCTAAAAGCATTGAAATGATTGAGTTCCGTTTTCCGCTAGTGCTACATGCTAGTTTTACGTAAAGTAATGAACAAGAAATTAATTGTGAGCGAATATTGTCGGGCGTGATGAAAAATGAGTGCAGATAGAGTGTCTAAGAGTGCGATTAAGCGTGATGAAATAGATTCGGTGCATTCACTGGAGTCCAGTGCGGGGCTACTTTCTGCGTCCATTTGCCGTGAGGCGAGGATGAGCCGCGATCCGCGTTTTGATGGTAAGTTTTTTGTGGGCGTATTAACGACAGGCATTTATTGCCGAACTGTGTGTCCCGCCGTCGCGCCAAAAGAGCAAAATGTGCGTTATTTTGATTCGGCCATTAAAGCCGCGCAGGCGGGATTACGCCCATGTTTGCGTTGTCGGCCCGACAGTGCGCCGGGATCGAATCCTTGGAAGGGGACTGGCACAACATTAGCGAGGGCCATTAGTTTAATCGAAGCGGGCGCCTTAGCGGGAAAATCATCGGGAGAGCCAGCTTCGACAGTAACACAATTGGCTGACCGATTAGGGATCAGCAGTCGTTATCTCAATAAGCTCTTTACCGAAGGCTTTGGCACTTCGCCAAAACAATATGCCTTATATCGGCAGTTACTGTTTGCTAAACAATTATTGCACCAAACCCAATTACCTATCACTCAAGTCGCGATGGCGGCGGGTTTCAACAGTATTCGCCGTTTCAATGAGGCGTTTAAGCAAACCTTGCAATTGACGCCGACGCAGTTAAGAAAGAGTGCATTAACCAAAGCGGCAAAGAAGTCCGTGAGTGAGCCATCAACAGGATTAGGTGAGATTGATACTATGGGTGAATTTGTGCCGCACTATGGATTAACCTTGTATCAGTATTATCGGCCGCCATTGGATTGGGCATCACAGCTGGCGTTTTATCGATTACGTGCGGTAACAGGGATGGAATGGTTCACGCCGCAAATCTGTCATCCACAAGTGAGGGATGTCGTTGGCGATGAGGCGTCCGTGGTAGATGAGGCCAAAGCTGGCGATAATGGGCTCGAATATGGTCGTTGTTTTGCCCTAGGTAAGATGCGCGGCACAGTGCACATTATCCATGAGCCTAAGCTAAATCGCTTCAAACTCGCGATAATGTTGACCGAAGACTCTCCTGTTGATGAGCTGCAATTGCTGGTCACTGAAGTGCGACGCATTTTAGATCTCGATGCGGATATGCTGCAGATTGAACAAGGCTTAAGTGCGCTACCAAGTTTAGGATTAACACCGTTTTCGGGATTACGCATTCCCGGTGCAGGCTCCTTATTTGAGGCGGCCTGCCGTGCGATTTTAGGCCAGCAAGTGACTGTAGTGCAGGCGAGTAAGCTACTTAATCAATTAGTTGAAGCCTATGGCGAGCGCTTTAGTCTCAATGGTTGCGAGTATCGTTTATTTCCTACACCCGAGGCCATTCGTGAGGCGAGTCTAACTGAGCTAAAAATGCCCGGCGCTCGTAAGTTAGCCCTCAATGCGCTCGCGGCGTTTATCTGTGATCATCCTGAGGCGAGTGTCGATGATTGGCTCAGCGTTAAGGGCATAGGTCCTTGGACAATCGCGTATGCTAAGCTTCGCGGTTTGGGCGATCCCAATGTGTTTTTGCATACCGATTTGATTGTTAAAAAGCATTTGCTTGCTTTGTATGGCAAGACCCATAGGCTGGATGAAGCCGCTGCGGGTGCAGTCAACTACCCGCAGCTGTGCCAGCAACTGAGTCAAGACATCGCGCCTTGGGGCAGTTATTTAACCTTCCAGCTTTGGCATCAATAACCATCAAGCCGCCTCACATTTAACTGCTAGTTTAAAAAGATGATTTAGCGTTAAGTTAAGAGCCAATTTATAACCAAATTTAGAGCAAACAAAGAGACAGATTATGAAACATGCGATTCGTCAATTGAGCCAAGCACCAAGCATTGCAGAATATCAGCCCTGTGCCGTAGATACTTTTATGAGTCCTGCCGGAATATTGCAGTTAAATGCCAATGCCTATGGGCTGAGTCATTTAACGGTTGTCGGCTCGGATCGCACAGAGATTGCGCTTGCTAAGGTGAGTGAGGATGTCCTCAATCAAGCTAAGGCGCATATTAGTGAAACTCAAGTGCAGCTCGCGCGTTATTTTGCAGGTGAACTGATTGAATTTAATTTAAAGCTCGCACCTAAAGGCACTGAATTTCAGCGTGAAGTTTGGCAAGCTTTGCTCAATGTCGATTATGGTCAGAGCTGCAGCTATGGGCAGATTGCCGAGCAAATTGGTCGGCCTAAGGCGGTGCGCGCCGTGGGCGCTGCCAATGGTGCCAATCCCATTGCGATTATCGTTCCTTGCCATAGAGTGATAGGCAAAAACGGCAAGTTAACGGGTTACGCCTATGGGCTTGCGATGAAACAGCAGTTATTAACGCTGGAAACTGCCAAGCATTGCCTCGATATTTAAGCTAGAATAGCCGCCTATTAAGATATTGGTGAGCAGTTAAACTTTCTATGACTCAGGCTTCTTCCTCTGCGGCAAGCTTTGCCCAACTCGGCATTATTGCACCTCTGCTAAATCGACTAACCGAATTAGCGTATGTTTCGCCCACACCAGTACAGGCGGCGACGATCCCCGCTGTGCTTGCGGGGCGCGATGTGTTAGCCGGTGCTAATACGGGCTCGGGTAAAACGGCAGCCTTTGCCGTGCCGCTGTTGCAACAACTTGTTGACGCAAAAACAGAGGATAAGACAGGCGTTTATGTTCGTTGTTTGGTCTTAGTCCCAACCCGTGAATTAGCACAACAAGTCGCTGACAGCTTTCTGTCCTATGCCTCACATCTCAATGGCAAGCTAAAAATTGTCGCTGCGTTTGGCGGTGTGTCGGTGAATGCGCAAATGCAGAGTCTACGCTCTGGCGCTGACGTCCTAGTTGCAACGCCGGGCCGTTTGTTAGATCTGTTGTCCAGTAATGCCATCAAACTCAATCGTGTCAGCGCCTTAGTGCTAGATGAAGCTGACCGCATGTTAAGCCTTGGTTTTACTGAAGAATTAGCCCAAGTGCTCGACGCTTTGCCTGCCAAGAAACAAACCTTATTATTCTCAGCGACATTCCCTGAAGAGGTCCGTGAGTTAACGGCAAAACTGCTTAATAATCCACTTGAATATCAATTGCAAAGTGAGCAAGAAAGCACGATTCATCAACGGGTGATTACGGTTAATCGTCCGATGAAAACCGCATTATTGGCGCATCTGATTAAAGAACATCAGTGGTCACAGGCGTTGATTTTCGTGAGTGCCAAAAATACCTGTAATCACTTAGCGCAAAAGCTGTCTAAACGTGGGATCAGTGCTGAAGTGTTCCATGGCGATAAAGCTCAGGGCGCGCGTACGCGGGTGCTCGATGGCTTTAAAAATGGTGAGATCAGTGTGTTAATTGCGACCGATATTGCCGCCCGTGGTATCGATATCGATAAACTGCCTGTGGTGATCAACTTTGATTTACCAAGGAGCCCCGCAGATTATATGCATCGTATTGGCCGTAGTGGCCGCGCTGGTGAAGCAGGCTTGGCCGTGACCTTGATTTCCCATGAGGATTATCACCACTTTGGCGTGATAGAGAAAAAGAACAAACTTAAGTTAGTGCGTGAGCAAATTGTCGGTTTTGAAGCCGATGATGAAATGCCAGCCGAACTGTTAGAACAAGCTAAACCTGTCGCCAAGCCTGAAGGTATGGGTAAAAAAAAACGTAAACAGTTACCGCCTGCCAATGCTGAATTTTGGGGTAAAAAATCTTAAGTCGTTGGAAACAAGCTATTCTTAGCTTATCTCTGGCGTTCCTTGTCATCTCACTTGTCGTAGGTAAGGTTTATGCAACACTTATTCTGGTTAGTTGAAGGTAAAGTCGCAGGGCGCAGTGGCCCTAATAAAGATCCTTGGGATTTACAAGCGCTCAAAGAGGCCGGTATTGGTGCCATTCTGTCGGTCAATGGGGGCGAGGGCTGCGAGCCGAGTGCGTTTAAGCAGCTTGATTTACGTTACGAATGTATTCCCTTTTCGCGCAATGTGCCGCCCCAAGATGGGGATGTGGCGATTTGTGTCGCTCAGTTGCCCAAGGCACTCGCTTTTATTCAGCAATGTGAAGCCGATGAGCTGCCTGTAGTGATCCATTGTCGCTCTGGCAAGGATCGCACCAGTCTTATCATGGCCTATTACTTGATGGTCAATGGTGCAGCGCCATTACATGCGGTGAGCCAAGTTCGTAATATTCGCGATATCGCTTTTACTGCCGAAGGTTGGGATCAATTCGCCTTTGATGTCTTGTACGCATTACAAGACTAAGCACTTGTCGGCGATTGGCATCGAACCTATTAATAAATAGGTAATAATAGTTTCATTCGTTTGACCTTAGTCATCAAAATTTTACTGTGTTAAGGTTAAGCTATCCGAAGGTTGTTTTTAGTGAGTTATTTATCTAATTATGAAAAGTAAGGCAAGTCAGTCACAGGGATTACTACTGTTTCGGTTATCACAGACTCAAGTGTTTGCCTTAGGCACGTTGAAAGTGCGTGAGCTGGTGCCGTACACGCAGCTAAGCAAAATTCCCCAATCTCATCCGACGATTCTTGGCGCTTCAACTATTCGTGGCCATACGATTCCTATCATCGATATGGCGGCTGCGATTGGTTATCGGCCGATAGCCCCTGAAGAGCGCGAAAAATGCTACATCATCATCACTGACTGTCAGCGGATGATCATTGGCTTTTTAGTGCGTGGTATCGATAAGATTATTGAATGTAATTGGCGTGATATTGAGGCGCCTTCTGCAAATTTGGGCAAGAATGCTTACTTGACTGGCGTGACTCGTTTTGAGGACCAGTTAGTACAATTGCTCGATGTTGAGTTATTGCTGTCGAAAATTTTCCCGAATAACCCACAGGCAAATCGGGCAATCTTGACCGATGTGCAGCGTGAGAAACTCAAACCCATGAATATCCTGTTAGTGGATGATTCTAAGGTGGCACGTAAGCAGTTATCCGACGCCCTTGATATGATCAACATCCCTTATCGAGTGACCGCCGACGGTAAAGAAGCCTTAGTCATGATGGAACAAGCGGCACTAGAGCATCACCCCATAGATATTCTGGTGAGTGATATTGAGATGCCGGGACTAGATGGTTATGAACTGGCGTTTGAGGTGCGTGATAATCCACTGACCGCCAAGGCCTACATCATTTTACACACGTCTTTATCCAGCGAAATAAGCGTGAGTCAGGCCCACCAAGTGGGGGCAAATGAAGCGCTGACTAAGTTCGATGCCCACGAGTTGATTGATGCCATGTTGCGTGGTGCCGATTTAGCCATGAAGCAGCGCCAATAAGGCGCTTGTTAGTTTTTTGTATGCTTTTTGCGGGACAAGGGTAATTTAGTTAGCTTATTTCCCCGCAAAACTAGACAAGTCTAGTCACATCCTATAAAAACCTTATTGGCCTCATTTCCGAAGGTGCGCGTTGGGGATCTCAACCGAAATATAATAACGACAGGTTAAACCATGAAACAAGAATCATCATTATTAGCTAAGTTGGCTAATGGCAGTCTCGTATTACAAATCTTATTAGGGATTATCGCTGGTGTGGTGTTAGCGAGTTTTTCACCCGATAGCGCAAAAGATATCGCCTTCTTAGGCAGTTTATTCGTTGGAGCACTAAAAGCGATTGCTCCAATACTGGTATTTATCTTAGTAGCATCGTCGATTGCCAATCAAAAGAAAAATACGCAAACCAATATGCGCCCAATTGTGATCCTGTATTTATTGGGTACCTTTGCCGCGGCGTTAACTGCTGTGATTTTAAGCTCTATTTTCCCCACGACTTTAGTTTTGGTTGCTGGTGTGGAAGGTACAAGTCCTCCACAAGGTATTGGTGAAGTGATCCATACCTTATTATTTAAACTGGTTGATAATCCAGTGAATGCGTTAATGACGGGCAACTATATTGGTATTCTTGCTTGGGGTGTGGGCTTAGGTTTAGCCTTACATCATGCTAGCGATTCGACTAAGCAAGTATTTGCCGACATGAGCCACGGCATTTCGCAAATGGTGCATTTCATTATTCGTTTAGCACCTATTGGTATTTTTGGTTTAGTTGCTGCGACGTTTGCTGAAACCGGTTTTGCCGCAATTGCGGGTTATGCGCAGTTATTGGCTGTGTTATTAGGTGCGATGGCTATTATTGCCTTAATCGTTAATCCTTTAATTGTTTACATGAAGATTAAACGTAATCCCTATCCGTTGGTATTTCGTTGTCTGCGTGAAAGTGGCGTGACGGCATTTTTTACCCGCTCGAGTGCGGCGAATATTCCGGTGAATATGGCGCTGTGTGAAAAATTAAATCTGCATGAAGACACTTATTCAGTCTCTATTCCGTTAGGTGCCACCATCAATATGGGCGGCGCGGCGATCACTATTACGGTATTGACCTTAGCTGCAGCGCATACCTTGGGGATTCAAGTCGATTTACTCACCGCATTGTTATTGAGCGTTGTCGCCGCTATTTCGGCTTGCGGCGCCTCGGGTGTGGCGGGTGGTTCATTACTGTTGATCCCACTGGCTTGTAGCTTGTTTGGTATTTCTAATGATGTCGCCATGCAAGTAGTCGCTGTCGGCTTTATTATTGGTGTGGTTCAAGATGCTGCCGAAACCGCATTGAACAGTTCTACTGACGTTATCTTTACCGCTGCCGCTTGTGAAGCCGCTGAGAATAAAGCTAAACTGAGTTAACGAGTGCTGTTATTCGTATTGAAAAGTATTATGGAAGCAGTCACTTAGGTGGCTGCTTTTTTTATGGGAGTCGTTATGATCTTTTTTGATTTTAGAGTGCTAGATGCCGCAAAGCCCTGGTATGGGATAAATGACACTGTGATGGGCGGTTTGTCTCGCAGTAAGATGACGGTGTCACCTTTAGGCTATGGTGAGTTTAGCGGCCATGTGTCGCTGGCAAATGGTGGCGGGTTTGCTTCAGTGCGTTGTGAGTTTCGCCCTATAGATGTCAGTGGGTTTACTGGGATCTATGTCGAACTCGATGGCGACCGACCTAAAGATTATAAAGTGAATTTAAAGGATGTCGACACACCCCAAAGCACGGTTTACCAAGCGCCTATGCCCGCGCCAAGCCATCAAACGTTTGGCGTGAGTGGCGCTAGAGTCTTGAATTGGCAGCGGATAGAAATTCCCTTCAGTGACTTCTTGCCCCAATGTCGGGGTAAACCGATTTCCCGAGTGGCAATAGATTTAAGCCAAGTCTGCAGTCTAGGGTTAGTGATTGGTGCCCAGCAGAGTGGTGATTTTTCTTTGAAAATCAAAGAAATTGGCTACTATTAGCGTTTATAGTTGGTTTCTTATCATGAGTTTTTTGTCCCTAATTACTTGCTATTGATGGTGCGGGCATCTCAAGGCTTCATTTAAGAAAAGAAAAAGGATAAGGCAGAGGCACTTATCCTTATGGTGAACCGATCAAAATGATGAGTTTAGCGAAAGCCGCTGCTTAAGCGCCGACAATCCCTAAGGGTTTGGCCGTTTGCCATGCGCCGCGGGTAAAATCTGGGAAGGTGACTGAATTACTGCGGTCATTGAGTGAATGTTCACTTAAGATATTCACCTCCGACCAAGACGCGCCATCGTACACATCCTGATCTAAGGCCTCGCCATTGCGCAGGCAATAAATCATGCGCCATAACATCACAAAATCCATGCCGCCGTGGCCGCCGTTAATCTCAGCCTCTTTGCCTATGCGTTGCCACAGAGGGTGATCATATTTGTCATACCACTTTTGCATGTCCATATCCCACTCGTGGTAACTTTGACCAAAGCCACCATTTTCGACGGCGATACGATTCGGGAAACCCGCAAACACGCCATTTGTCCCTTGGATTAAATTGTGGCGACTGTAAGGTCTTGGGCTCGTCGTGTCATGCTGCACCATGATGGTCCGGCCCTTAACGGTCTTAATCAGACTGGTATTGATATCCCCATTGATGTACTTGAGCTGATTACGCTCATGATCGGCGGGGAATTCACGTTTAGCATAGAGCGCACGGCCAAGAGCGGGCGAACTCATCGAGGTTAGATAATCAAATCTATCACCGCGGTTGATGTTCATATACTGGGAAACTGGCCCTAAACCGTGGGTCGGGTACAAGTTACCGTTGCGCTTGGTATGCCAATAAGTCCGCCATGAGCCCGTCTTATGGTCTATTTCCCTCATCTGCCAACGTAGCTCGTGGATATAAGCGGCTTCACCGTGGAGCAACTCACCAAACACACCTTGGCGTACCATGTTGAGAACCATAAGTTCTTCACGGCCGTAGTTAACGTTTTCCATCATCATGCAGTTTTTCTGAGTGCGTTCGGCGGTATCCACAATTTGCCAGCATTCCTCTACTGTGAGTGCTAACGGTACTTCGACAAAGGCATGTTTACCGCTTTCCATCGTCTCTATCGCCATAGGTGCGTGCCATTCCCATGGAGTAGAAATGAGCACAATATCAATATCATCGCGGCTTAAGAGATCGTGATAGCTCAGGTCATTACCAGTATAGACAGCCGGTTTTGGCCGATTCTGTTTAACGATATGATCCACGGCTCTGTCCAGCACCGCTGGGTGAGTATCACAAATAGCTTTAAGTTCAACGCCTTCTAAATGACAGAATTGCTCGACATGGCTAAAGCCACGCTCGCCAACACCGATAAAGCCAACTCGAACCACGTCCATTTTGGGTACTATGAGTCCGATAACGGATTTACCCGCTTGCGGTTTAGGGGCGACACTACTGGCGTAGGCGTTGAGGGCAATATTGGCTGTGACGAGTCCGGCGGTAGCTGCGCCCGCTGCTTTAAGAAAGTGACGACGATGAATGTTATGCATAGCGCTTCCTGCTTTATTTTTGTTTTGTAGGGATATTGAAATATCACTTGGTCTTATTTGTGCGGTAATTCACTTATGGGTTATATCAGAAACCCTATTAAAATTGGCAATAAAAGATGTAACAAGCTCCTATAAGTCCATTTGATATATGAAATGCGCACGTTATGGGGTTATGTAAAAATTTTAAAAAAACAATTTCTTGAGTTATTTTTGTTGCGAGTTCATCAATATGATCAAACCAAACTAAAAAACGAAAGTGGGCAATATATGGAGCATATTCATACCAAAGGATTGAGTTCTAGATTTGTAGAAATAACGCTACAGCCCCCTTGTGCTTAACTCTTCAACAAGAGTCGTAGAAACTGGAAGAGATACAATTGTATCTAAATTGCTTGTTTGTGAGTGCTTTCTGTCAATACACGTGCGTGTTATCTCAAACATCTAAATCTAAAAATATTTAAAATTAAACACTTACAGGTTACCATTTTAGGATAATTGGTCTGGAAAACGCGCATGCGTGTCTTTCTGATGGATTCTTGTATATGAAAAGCGGTAGAAAGCTGATAACTTCTAGTTAATACAAATAGTTAAGTGTGTGCGTTTTTATTTTGCTATGGACGCCAACGCTACGCTGCATTGGCGCTTTTTAGCTCAGCATTAGGGCCTTTTATGGGTGCATTTGAATATTCACAAGCCACTCTTCGGATCTTCGGGGATGATTTGATACCTGAAGACGTATCAAATTTACTTGGTGGTACAGCAACTAAAAGTAAAAAGAAAGGTGATGAAGATGTCAGCAAAACCAGTGGAAAAGTGCGAATTGCCAAAACGGGCAGCTGGCATTTTCAGGCTAAAAAGAGAGAGCCAGAATACCTAAACGCGCAGATTGAAGCAATTTTATCCCAGCTAACAAGTGACTTAGCGATATGGGAAAAGCTTTACCAAAGCTACAAAGTTGACATGTTCTGCGGCTTGTTTATGGGCAACTGGAATGATGGTTTGAGCTTGTCACCTGAAATCATGCTGGCACTTGGTCAACGTAGAATTGTTTTAAGTTTAGATGTTTATAGTGGGTCGGACGATTAAGATGGTTGTCGCCCCTAAAAACAAATGTTAAAGCCAGCAAAATTGCTGGCTGCGACTTCAACCCGCAGCACGACTTTGCGTGCTAAATTTGGGCGCTAGGCACTAAAACCTTACTTGTTTTTCATTAATTAAAGGAATAATAAATGACCCACCTAATTACTAAAGTGATGTTAACTGGACTCATAGTGGCATCAACTCATCTTCACGCTGAAAACTATGACTTCAAACCGGGTTTATGGGAAACCACTTGGAAATCCGAAATAGTAGAAATAGACGCACCTCCTGAAATGGAGAAAATGATGCGGAGCATGGCCAAAAGGCCTGATTACACGGAAGCTGAATGCATAAATGACATCGCCTCTGCATTTGATTTAGAGCCTGAAGAAAATGAAGGCGAAGAATGCCAAACCAACAGCAATTGGATCAGTGCTAACAAGATGGTGTTTGAAACATCATGCACTAGCCCTGATGGTGCATCTAAAACAGTGGGTGAAATGCGTTTCAATGGGAAAACGTTCACTTCTAAGCTTGAAGTGACAACCTCTGAAGAGTCAATGAAAATCAAGTCGAAACTCGTTGGCAATGGAAAATATATTGGCGCTTGTGACTAAGTGCCATACAAACTCTTCAACTTGACGCATAACGGTTAGCAAGGATGTTATGAGGGCAGTTAGTAATATAGAGGGGATTTATTGGACTTTTGCTGACATTGCCAGTTGGTCTGTTTGGCTGCCGTTCTCATTTATCGACGTCTATACAGCGCGGTGTTTTTATTCAGCTCGCTAGATAAGTCTTTTAGCTGCCTTTACTTTAGCGATAAGTAAATAGTGATTAAGATCGCGTTTTTATTTTTAGATTGAGCTACACTGCCGATTAATTAGTCAAAGGTATTTATCTTTTATATTTTAAATATTTAGCAAATTTAAATTAACCAAAAAATTACATTTGACGGGCGATTTGAAGTAATTTGCTGCTGTGGGGAGTTAAATGGGTTCTATGCTTAATGTACTACCACAACTGACATTCACTTTAGGTGATTGGGTATTGCATAAGGATATCAGGATGTCTGGGATCGAAAAACGCCGTCGCCTTCATTGGCGGGAGACAGATATGCAAAATCGTGAAATTATAGGTCGTTGGTTAGATGGGCGTCCTTTATTGGGTGACAAAATTACCCTCTATAAAGAAGACGATAAATATTTTTTAGAAACTTGGTTTAGTGATGGCTGCCATAGTTTAGATGAAGTTTATATGACGCAAACTCCTGAGGGCCATAAGCTGGAAGATGTTGGCGGCAATTTCTTTGGTGAATTCTTTATCGTGACATCGTCGCAGCAATTACAATTTTGTAATGAGCAGGGCTGTTATTTCCAAGCAGAAAAATTAGCGGCTGATGTCGATTTTGGTCAAGGTATACGCGTCGCTTAAACGACGACAGTCGAATCCGTAAATAACTAAGGTCGCACGATAGCTAAGAGCTAAGTCGCGACCTTTTGCTTTTATGGAATTGTAGCGAATGGCTTAAGTTATTCAGTAAATGGATGTTTGCTGCTAAAAAACAGCGGTTTACCCGAATAGGGATGGGTCAAACTTAAGCTTTGTGCATGTAAACATAAACGCGGTTTGGCCTTGATAACCTCGGCATCACCGTAAAATTCATCGCCTAAAATTGCATGCCCTAGGGCAAGCATATGTACACGCAATTGATGGGTGCGGCCTGTTTCTGGCGAAAGCTCGACTAAGGTGCTGTTTTCTCGGCGCTCTAACACACGGTAGTGAGTGAGGGCGCTTTTGCCGCCAGTCTCTCCCGCCTGTAGCGTTTTTTGATAGGGCGGATGTTCAGTGTCTGGCACTATCGCGAGGTCAATAATCCCCTGATCTTGCAGCACATGTCCCATCACTTCGGCAATATAGACTTTCTTACTCTGCCTATCTTGAAACTGTGTTTTTAAATGCGACTCCGCTTTTTTATTACGGGCGAACACCATAATGCCCGAGGTCGCGCAGTCGAGCCTATGCACTAAAATTGTTTCTGGATAAAGGGCTTGTAAGCGGGTTAACGCGCAATCGAAGGTGTGAGCCGCTCGACCCGGATTAGACAATAATCCCGAAGGTTTATTGATGATAATCAGATCTCTATCTTTATAGCGTATGTCTAGCCAAGGAACTGCTGGGGGCTGGTAATCAAATATCTGCATCTTGTCCTCATTTTTGCGTGGCCATACTAGCAAAATTTACGCAGGCACACAGCATAATCTCATGCTCGATTATTGCGAGAGGGGTGAGGGCAAATATTCTACAGGCGTCTTACGGCTCCAAATACGGGTATAAGCCATCAGCTGCGGATAAAAAGTGCGGAACGCGGTTTCGATTTCTATCTGCATTTTATTGACGACTTTATGGCCATCTTTAAACAGTGCGGCTTGCGGATGCTGTTTGGCCACTTGTGCTAAGGCTTGTTGTAATCCTTTTTCTGTGGTGTAGCTGCCTAGCCAATCGGCGCTGCGCATTGTGGGCAAGAGTGTAAATAATGCCTCTGGATGGTATGGATCAACGCCTTGCGTGGCGAAAGAATCTAACGCGTCATAGGCCTTACTACTGAATTCATCCAAGGGTTGGTGGTGATATTCTTCCCAATAGTAAGCTAAATAGTGATCGAAACTCACCGCCATGAGTTCTGCTGCTATGCTTCTTAAGGGCGCAGGGAAAGCTTCCATTAATTCAATCGTCAATTCATGGCTGGCGCAGAGGGTATTAATCTCTTGGTTTAGCCATAAGGCTTGGCGTAACTCCATTGGGGCTTGCGCAATTGGCGCTTGAATATAGTTACCTGCTACGTTGGCAGCAAGGTGGGTTTTACTGATGTCGGCGAGATGTAAGTGTGTAAGAAAGTTCATTATTTGTGCTTGGTTAACCACGTCGGTTCACGGTATCATGCACAAGCGCGCTTAGGAAAGCGCCGAAGCTAAAAATGCAGTATTTTTTCACTTTTTATTGATAATGACATTTGATTCGCCGTGAATAATTATGGCTTACTTAAACGTTGATATAGTAATCGATATGGGAAAAGTGAAATAAAATCAATAACCTTTTTTAGGATCATGGATGATGTGGAACTGGTTCACCAAAATGCTTGGTAAAGACGAGCAGCAGAAGCGCAAAAAAGTGCTAATAGAAATCCCCTTTGAACAACACCGTTTCAGCATGGATGACTTTAGTCGCTCGCGGCTAAAATTCGATGCCGATGACAATCTGCCCCAAGATGGCATCAATCCAGTGGAACCCGAGCAAGAAGTGGACACTGGCAATAAGTAATCTTGATCTTATTGGCCTCTAACCATAGACTAGCCGCCGTTCTAAGCTATCTAGAGGCCAATATGCGCGTTGCAGACTTTTCTTTCGATCTCCCCGATGAGCTGATCGCTCGTTATCCTATGGCGCAGCGTAATGCATCCCGTCTGTTAACCTTAGACGGCAACTCTGGCGCGTTAGGCGACAAGCAGTTTACCGATCTGCTGGGGATGATTAATCCTGGCGATTTAATGGTGTTCAACAATACCCGAGTGATCCCCGCGCGCATGTTTGGTCAAAAGGCCAGTGGTGGCAAGTTAGAAATTTTAGTTGAGCGTATGCTCGATGATAAGCGTATCCTCGCCCATGTTCGCAGCTCTAAATCCCCTAAAGTGGATTCGTTAATCCATCTCGACGGTGGCTATCAGATGAAGATGGTCGCCCGTCACGATACCTTGTTTGAACTTGAGTTGTTATCCGAGTTAACCATCTTAGAAGTGCTTGAAGCAGTAGGGCACATGCCTTTGCCTCCTTATATCGATAGACCCGATGAAGATGCCGACAAAGAGCGCTATCAAACTGTGTATAACCAAAACCCTGGTGCAGTTGCCGCGCCAACGGCGGGTTTGCATTTTGACGATGCCATGCTCGATGCATTAAAAGCCAAGGGCGTGAATGTCGCGTTTGTGACCTTGCATGTGGGCGCGGGAACATTTCAGCCAGTGCGTGTCGATACCATTCTTGAACACAAGATGCATTCCGAGTGGGCGAATGTGCCGCAGGATGTGGTTGATTTAATCGCGCAAACCAAAGCTGCGGGTAAACGTGTGGTGGCCGTAGGGACGACGTCAGTGCGCTCTTTAGAAAGTGCGGCACGCGCAAGCCTTGGCGAGCTCAAAGCTTTTAGCGGCGATACCGATATCTTTATTTACCCAGGTTATGAATTCCAAGTGGTCGATGCTATGGTGACAAATTTTCATCTACCTGAATCAACTTTGATCATGTTAGTGAGTGCTTTTGCTGGTTTTGATCATGTTATGGCGGCGTATCAACATGCTATCACGCAAAAATATCGCTTCTTTAGCTATGGCGATGCGATGTTTGTGACGAAAAAAGCCCACTAGACCAAGATTTTGTTTTAAAATAGCCGCCCAAAGTGAGATTGTGCGGCAATTTTTTTCGTTAAAAGATTGAACCTTTTAACACTGTCCCCATCTCTATTGTTAATCAAAATGGCATTAGCCATTAAAAATGTAGTCAGACTGTTTATCTGGCGAGGTGAATTATGAAATTTGAATTAGACACTACCGACGGGCGTGCGCGCCGTGGTCGGTTAATTTTTGATCGTGGCACAGTAGAAACCCCCGCTTTTATGCCGGTAGGAACCTACGGCACAGTGAAAGGCATGACACCGGAAGAAGTACGTGCCACTGGCGCGGATATTTTGCTCGGTAACACTTTCCATTTATGGTTGCGCCCAGGCGAAGAAATCATGCGTAAGCACGGTGACTTGCATGACTTCATGAACTGGCAGCGTCCTATTTTAACGGACTCGGGCGGTTTCCAAGTGTTTAGTCTTGGCGATATCCGTAAGATCACCGAAGAAGGTGTGCATTTCCGTTCGCCCATTAATGGTGAAAAAATCTTCTTAGATCCTGAAAAATCAATGCAAATTCAAGATGCATTGGGCAGTGATGTGGTGATGATTTTTGACGAATGTACCCCGTATCCTGCCACTGAAGATGAAGCGCGCAAGTCAATGCAGATGTCTTTGCGTTGGGCAAGACGTTCGCGTGATGAATTTGACCGTTTAGAGAACCCTAACTCACTCTTCGGTATTATTCAGGGCGGTGTGTATGAAGATTTACGCGACGAAAGCTTAAAAGGCTTAGTCGATATTGGTTTCGACGGTTATGCCGTCGGTGGTTTGGCCGTCGGTGAGCCTAAAGCAGATATGCATCGCATTCTTGAGCATATTTGCCCGCAAATTCCTGCAGACAAACCTCGTTATCTGATGGGGGTCGGTAAACCAGAAGATTTAGTTGAAGGTGTACGTCGTGGTGTTGACATGTTTGACTGTGTGATGCCAACCCGTAATGCCCGCAACGGTCATCTGTTTACGAGTGAAGGTGTGATCAAAATACGCAATGCGCGTCATAGAGATGACACGTCACCACTTGATACTAAGTGTGATTGTTATACCTGTAAAAATTATTCACGGGCGTATCTTTACCACTTAGATCGTTGTAATGAGATTCTGGGTGCGCGTTTAAACACCATTCACAACTTGAGATACTATCAAATGTTAATGGAAGGTTTGCGCGGTGCGATTGAGACGGGTACATTAGACGCCTTTGTGGCGGACTTCTATACCAGTCAAGGTCGCGAAGTACCAGAGTTAGTCGATTGATTTTTTGCTAATAAGAAGAGAAAAACTATGTTTATTTCAAATGCATATGCAAGCGCTGCCGGCGCACCACAAGGTGGCGGCACGATGGAACTGATTTTCATGCTGGCGATTTTCGGCCTGATTTTCTATTTCATGATTTTCCGTCCGCAATCAAAACGCGTTAAAGAGCACAAAAATCTAATGTCTTCATTAGGTAAAGGCGATGAAGTGTTAACCAGTGGTGGGATTTTAGGCAAGATTGCAAAAATCAGCGACGAAAGCGATTACGTGTTACTGAGCTTGAACGACACAACACAAATCACGATCAAAAAAGACTATATTGCAGCTGTATTGCCTAAGGGCTCTATCCAGTCGTTGTAAGCCAAGAGGGCTCAGGCGTGTTAAATAAATACCCAATGTGGAAAAACATTATGGTGATGCTCGTCATCGCCATAGGTTGTTTCTATGCCGTACCTAACCTTTTTGGTGAAGATCATGCGGTGCAAGTGGTGGCGACTCGAGGTGCTGAAGTAACAGCATCTACCCAAGCCAGTGTGAACGAGCTGTTAGCCAGTAAGAGCATTGCGGTAAAGCGCTCTGAGCTTGAAAAAGGTCAGTTGTTGGTCCGTTTGCAAAATGCGGATCAACAGCTACTGGCGAAAGAACTGATTGCTGACAGCTTAGGTGACAAGTTTACTGTGGCACTTAACTTAGCGCCTGCGACGCCTAAGTGGCTCGAGTCCATGGGTGGTAGCCCAATGAAGCTCGGTCTTGACCTTCGCGGTGGTGTGCATTTCCTCATGGAAGTGGACATGGGCGAAGCGATTCGTAAGATGGAAGAAGCTAAAGTTGCTGATTTCCGTTCACAATTACGTGAAGAAACCATTCGTTATGCTGGTATTCGTGTTAATGCTACTGGAATTGAAATCAAGTTCCGTGATGCTGAAAACTTAGCGACTGCCGAGCGTTTCCTTAAGACTCGCAATAAAGATATGGTGTTCACCGACGCTAGCCGTGGCGAAGATTTCGCGCTGCAAGCTGTGATGAGTGAAGCTTATCTAAAGCAGATTAAAGAAGAAGCACTGCAACAAAACATTACTACCATTCGTAACCGTGTTAACGAGTTAGGTGTGGCTGAGCCTGTAGTACAACGTCAAGGCGCCGAGCGCATTATCGTTGAGCTGCCAGGTGTGCAAGATACGGCTCGTGCTAAGGAAATCTTAGGTGCAACCGCATCAATTGAATTCCACATGGTGGATGACAAAGCCGATCCGAATGCTGCGCAATCAGGCCGTGTACCTGCGGGTTCTGAAGTGTATCAGCGCCGCGAAGGTGGCACTGTGATATTGAAGAAAGAAGTGATGTTGACGGGTGACCATATCACTGGCGCACAACCTAGCTTTGACCAGTACAGTCGTCCTCAGGTCAGTATCAACCTCGACGCTAAAGGCGGTACCATTTTCTCTGACGTGACCAAAGACAACATAGGCAAGCCTATGGCGACTTTGTTCATCGAATATAAAGACAGTGGTGATCGCAATGCCGATGGCAGCGTTAAGATGCAGAAAATCCAAGAAGTGATTTCTGTCGCGACCATTCAAGCCCGTTTAGGCCGTAACTTTGTGATCACTGGCTTAAGTCATGGTGAAGCACAAAACCTTGCGCTATTACTGCGTGCGGGTGCTTTGATTGCTCCTGTATCAATTGTTGAAGAACGTACCATTGGTCCAAGCTTAGGTGCTGAAAACATTCAAAGCGGTGTACAAGCCATGGTATGGGGTATGGCAGTTGTCTTACTCTTTATGTTGGTTTACTACCGTAGCTTTGGGCTTATTGCTAACCTGGCTTTAACCGCAAACTTAGTCATGGTTGTGGGCGTTATGTCTATGATCCCTGGCGCTGTGTTAACCCTACCCGGTATTGCCGGTATGGTATTGACGGTCGGTATGGCGGTTGACGGCAACGTGCTGATTTATGAGCGTATTCGTGAAGAGCTTCGTGCCGGACGTAGCGTACAGCAGGCTATCCATGAAGGTTATGGTAATGCTTTCTCAACTATCGCCGATGCGAACATCACCACCTTCATCACTGCGCTCATTTTGTTTGCCGTAGGTACTGGTGCGATTAAAGGCTTCGCTGTGACCTTAATGATAGGTATTGCGACTTCTATGTTTACCGCCATCGTGGGTACTCGCTCAATCGTTAACGCGATTTGGGGTGGTAAGCGCGTGAAGACTCTGTCTATCTAAGGGGAAGTGACAATGATTGAAGTTTTATCCTTAAAACATACAGTAAACTTCCTCCGCCATGCACTGCCTATTAGCGTTATGTCGGCAGTGTTAGTGCTGGGCTCGCTGGTATCACTCGCGACTAACGGTATTAACTGGGGTCTTGATTTCACTGGCGGTACTGTTGTTGAAATGGAGTTTACTCAGCCGGTTGATTTGAATGCGCTGCGTGTGCAACTGACGACGCCAGATTCCGAAGGTGCGATCGTGCAAAACTTCGGTTCTAGCCGTGACGTACTTGTACGTTTACAGGTGAAAGAAGGCGTTAAGAGCGATGTGCAGGTTAAGTCTGTCATGGAAGCCGCGCAGAAAGTTGACCCACAAGTGCAGCAGAAGCGTGTTGAGTTTGTTGGCCCACAAGTGGGTAAAGAACTGGCAGAGCAAGGCGCATTGGCGGTATTAGTCGCGCTGATTTGTATCATGATCTATGTGTCGTTTCGTTTCGAATGGCGCTTAGCGTTTGGTTCTGTAGCGGCATTGGCGCACGATGTCATCGTGACCTTAGGGGTGTTTTCGTTATTTCAATTGGAATTTGACTTGACCGTATTGGCGGGCTTGTTGACGGTGGTGGGTTACTCACTTAACGATACTATCGTGGTATTTGACCGTATCCGTGAGAACTTCCTTAAGCTGCGTAAGAGCGATCCTGAAGAAATAGTTAACATTTCAATCACTCAAACTATGAGCCGTACCATTATTACAACGGGCACGACTTTGGTGACTGTTGTGGCCTTGTTCCTTAAGGGCGGCACTATGATCCATGGCTTTGCGACTGCATTGCTGTTGGGGATTTTTGTGGGTACTTATTCCTCTATCTATGTGGCGAGCTTCTTGGCCGTTAAACTGGGTATCAATCGTGAACACATGATGCCAGTTGAGATTGAGAAAGAAGGCGCAGATCAACCTCCTATGATGCCTTAAAGGTTAATTTGGAGTTAAAAAGCCACCTATGAGGTGGCTTTTTTTTGCATCAATTTTGAGGCGTATCTGACATTCTGCTAGCAAACTCACAAAGTTATAGTCAGTTATGCTGTAAAAAGTGAATGTTAATTTATTTAACAACTGATGTAAAAATCAGCGCTCGACAGCCTCGGCTATTTAGCAGTAGGATGTCGGCAACCCATATTCTAGAGAGTTGTAGCCGTAGGATGTCGCATGGAAGAACGTAAAGTGTTAGTTGCTGGTGGTAATTTATTGCAGGCCCACACATGGAAAGGTTTATTGGAGGCCTGTGGCATTCATGTTGAACTCAGAGGTGAAGCGTTATTAGGCGGCATTGGTGAACTCCCTACTGGGATGCAAAACGTCGAGTTATGGGTAGGTGAGTCCCAATACGCGTCGGCACAAGTTCAATTGAATGCGTTGGATGTTGAAAGTCCGCAATGGCAGTGTGTGCAATGCCATGAGACTAATGAAGGCAGTTTTGAGCTTTGCTGGCAATGTAGCTCAGAGCGCAGCGAAAGCCACAACTAGCCTTTCACTGGCAACCTTCTTAGCTTTGCGGTGAGGCTGAAAGATTGCGTCTGCAGGATGAGAAGATTACACTTTGCTGATAAGCTGACATTCATCATGTCATTCAATATCTTATCTAGGAGTTAGTGATGCAGCATCCCAATGCATTTTCCGCCCTTGTTGATGCTATTCTGCCTAATATCACCGAAGTGACAATCGAAGCTTATCAGGCCGATGATCGCTGGCACCTTGTTGATGTGCGTGAGGATCGTGAGTGGCTGCAAGATCATTTACCCCAAGCGAAACATTTAAGCCGGGGTATTTTAGAGCGTGATATTGAAGCGCGTTTTCCCGATAAAAATACACCCATATTACTCTACTGCGCGGGTGGTGCGCGCTCCGCCTTGGCTGCCCATAATCTGCAACTTATGGGATACACCCACGTTGCCTCTATGATTGGTGGCTATAAGGGTTGGGTACAGCGTCAACTACAAGTGGTGCAGGACTAAGCGTTCAGGATCTCATCTAATGCAATATTTTCCCTTGTTTGTCGATACGGTTAATTTGAATGTTCTACTGGTGGGCGCGGGCGATGTGGCGAGCCGTAAGTTAGCACTGCTGACACGTACTGAAGCTAATATCCACGTGGTAGCGCCAGAGGTGAACCCTGAAGTACAACGTTATGCAGATACTGGCCGCATTTTGTTATCCCAGCGTGAAGTCGTCCATGCCGACATTCAAAATTATGATTTAGTGTATTTAGCTACGGCAAACGACAGTCTTAATGCCGAGTTAGCGACCTTAGCTACTGCGCGTGGTATCTGGGTTAATGCTGTTGATAATCCCGCCTTTTGCCGCTTTATCACTCCTTCTATTGTGGATCGAGGTCGTTTAGTGGTCGCGATCAGCACTGCGGGCGCTGCACCGGTATTTGCACGCACGATTCGCTCGCGTTTAGAATCTAGCCTACCGCAGTCACTCAAACCGTTATTCGATTTTGTCGCCGATAGACGTGTCGAAGTACAAGATAAACTCGATTCAACCTCGAAACGCCGCTTATTTTGGGAGCGCTTTTTCGATACCAATGGCGACCGTTTCGATAGTCGTACCACCGAGCATTACCATAATGCGTTTAATAACTTAGTCAGCCGCGGCGAAATCCTTTTGTTGGATGATGCAACGTCTGTGGACTTACTGCCGCTCGCCGCCATGCCATTATTACAGCGCCTCGATTGGATATACAGCCAAGGGGATTTGAGCGTCGAACTCACTGAATTTGTTCGCCGCGACGCAGATCGCGGTTTTTTACCCGCTTTCAGTGAATTGAGTCAACAGTATGAGCTGGGTACGCGCATGCTACTGGTAGCGGATACGCAAAAAATCAGCTTGTTGAAAGCCCATTTCCCCATGGCTAAACATCTGCGACCCGGTGCGATTTAATTTCTTACCGATTCAGCCTTGGGTTCGATTTAACCTTCTGTTCGATTGCACGTTTTGTTCGATTTCATGGGCGTATTCTATTGTTCGTTTGAGCTAATGCCGAGTCTCAGGTAGACTCGGCAGCCTTATTTTAGAATTTCGCTGTTTCAGGATTTCACTCTGCATTTAGGATGACTATGGCCCTCAAGGCGACCGTGTTTAAAGTCAATTTACAGATAGCCGATATGGATCGGAATTATTACCAAGACCATCAATTGACGCTTGCCCAGCATCCTTCCGAAACCGATGGCCGCATGATGGTGCGTTTACTCGCGTTTATTGTGAATGCCAGCGAAACCTTAAGTTTTAGTAAAGGTCTGTGCGTCGATGACGAGCCAGAGCTATGGGACAAAACCCTATCCGGTGAGATTGATCTGTGGGTTGAGTTTGGTCAGGCCGATGAAAAATGGCTGCGAAAGGCCAGCGGCCGTGCCAAAGTCGTGCAGCTCTTTACCTATGGTGGTCGCAGTGTACCGATTTGGTGGAAACAGAATCAGCAGGCGTTAGAGCGTTATCAGAATTTAAAAGTGTGGAATATTGCCGAAGAGTCCGTCACGGCGATGGAAGCCTTTGTTGGGCGTAATATGGCATTGCAAGTTTCGATTAGTGAAGGCCAAATTTGGTTATCGGATAATGAAACCAGCGTGTTGATTGAGCCTGAAATTCTCAAAGATATTGAATAACATGTTTTGTAAAAAAAGAGCCTGCAATTGCAGGCTCTTTCCGTTTATCACTTTTAAGTATCAGTAAGAGTATCGATTTTGATTTATTTGAAGCTCAGTTCCCAGCTATCGATATAACCAGCATCACCACGGCCACTGTCTACGGCTTTTAACTTCCATACGCCGTTCGAATTCGCACCTGTCATATCTGCGGTATAGCTCTTGTTGATATTGTCTGCACCAAGACCTGTGTTGTTATGCAGGGTAACCGTTTTTCCTGAAGGGCTGATCAGCTGCACTTTTAAGTCACCAATGTAAGGGTGGACTATGTTCACGACTGCAGTCACAGTACCTGAATCACCTGTGCGAGTAACCGTGATTGGGCTAGTGATCCCCGCCGCTTTGTTATCAGGAATATTATAGTTATCAGTATTGGTATAGCTCGTTGGTGTACCGCCGCCATTAGACGCTGTGTAGTTCGCCGTTAACGACACACCAGTGAAAGCCGAATCGCCTTTCACCATGGCATAGTAAGTGCCTGATTGTACGTTGGTGATTGGACAAGACTCACTATTGCCACTTTTATACGGACGGCAATCGTAATTAGTGGTGGTTGGCGCTGCGCCATATTGCACATACAAGTCCGCATCACCTGTGCCACCGTTCATCACAAAGCCTAGGTTAGTTGCACCTGCTGGAACTTCAAATGAAAAATGTAATTCTTCACCTGTTGCGCCTGCTAAACCTGTTTTCGCCACACCGTTCACGAGAACACTATCACCCGGTTCGGTTGGATCGACAGGACCCGTTGGACCAGTACAAGATGCGTCTAGGAAGGCTTTTGCTGCAACTGCATTAACTAAACCATAGCCATAGTAGTTGTCACGACCCGCAGTCCCAAGATCTTCGGCTGTCATTTTCAATGCGTTACGGACTTGCGCCGCACTACACTCTGGGTGGTAGCTCCACACTAAGGTCGCAACACCTGACACATGCGGTGTCGCCATTGATGTACCGTTGTAGTACTCGTAATCTTTATTGCCTTGGTTGCTGACAGTGACTGTGGCGCCCAGTTGATTGCGCAATGCTAAGCCTGTTGCACGATCAACAGATACAGAAACCATATTGATTTCGTTGTTAGCATCGACAAGGAAGGGGTTTTGTAAGCCGGGTAATGCCGCGTTACTGTAAACAATCGTCGCACTGGCACCCGCATTCTTACAGGCTTTAGCTGCGTTAATTTCAGGGTAGCTAGTGCCTTGATTACCAACACGTTCCACTAAACAAATCTTATTGGTCATGTTGCCGCAGTTGAAGCTTGTGCCGCTAACGGTACATTCTGCCAAAGTTGCAGTGCTGGTACCGTTAAATGGTGCGGGGACATAGCTGCCACCAGAGGATATCAGGCGATTGTGCGGCACGACACCTGAGTCAAAGTAAGACTGACTGCCGATAGTGATATCGGCTAAACGGCCTTCGCCACGGGTAACAGTCGATAGAACGGCTTCACCAGGGCCTGATATTTCCACTTGGTTAGTGTATTGGGAGAATGCTGAGTGGTCTTTATGGTTATCCACAGAGGCGACGGACATGACGCCATCGTAGGATGCTGGGTAGCTGTGAGTGCTATTCCCATCGTTACCCGCAGCAGCAATCAGGAGAACACCATTATTATAGTGGGCAGCCAGAGCGTTACGCTCAGTGGTGCTAGAACCTGAACCACCTAAACTCATAGTGACAACATTGGCGCCGTTGGTGACGCAAGTGTCTACGGCAGCGACTAAGGATGAAGAGTAGCCCCAGCCAGATTCATTAAACACTTTGATCACATGAATATTGGCATTTTGATTTGGCATAACGCCGATCACGCCATCATTGTTGGCAATCGCCGCAATCGTCCCCGCAACGTGCGTACCGTGGGCGTTATTATTGCCCGGCTCAAACCAGTTACCCGTGCCTGAGTTATTGGTCCCTGTGACATTGTTGCCACCTAAGTCGCTGTGACTACGGTCGTAGCCTGAGTCGATAATACAAATAGTGCGGTTGCCAGCTTGGCTGTCGCTTAGCTGGGTTGCTCCTACAAAAGTTTGGCCCCAAGGCGTACTTTCACTTAGAAAGCGGCGTGGCATATCTTCTTCGACATATTCCACATCAGCACGGGTTTTTAAGGCATTGATCCCTTTGGCATCGAGTTTCACCGAGTAACTGTTACTGCGGCCGATACGCTTCATTTCCTTCGCTTGTACTTTATTTAATGCGGTATGTTGGGCACTGATTTCAGCCATTTGTGGCTGATAATTCATTGTGGTTGGTAGCGTATCTGTTGTCGCGTCATTGAGTGACTGCAGATCACTCGTTGATTGCACACTATTGGCTGACATGATGGCCGCGGCATCAGTGTTTTTAAACTTCACAATGTAACGCTTTGGCAGTGGGGAGGTTTGTGCTTGTAATGCTGCGGCAAAACCTGGGGCTTGTGGTGCTGCTTGTACACCGGCTGAGATCGCAATAGCTAAGCTTGAAAGGCTTAACGCTATTTTAGTGGTTCTGTTGATTGTCATGTTCTTCTTCCATGGTCAATTTAGTGTTAATCATTATTATTTTATGTTTCATAAGAATAACTACGACTCAGATGCTACTCGGTTAGTGAATTTATCTGCGACCACGTAATTTGTAAATCAATTGTTAACGGTATGGCGGTTGGTAAGTATTTAGATTTAATAGGCATTTATAGTGCATATAAATTCAAGTTGTAACGATTTGTAACCAAATTTTATTAAAATATTTGTTTTTTTATGTGATAAACGTGAATAAGTGAATACGAATTTACGACTTCATATGAGGGCTTTTGATTGATTTTACCGTTATCAATGCATTGAAATTTATATATATATTTTTTTGTAATTAAAAATAACAAAAACAAACTTTAAGTTTTCATCATAATGATAAGATTTTCTCAAGTGATTGATTATGCGAAATTGTTGCAAAAGACTGTCAATAGGGTGGCAGTTGCCAATTGATTGACTTTACTTAGGCTTTTGGGAATACGGGTGTTACTTATTTTATAGAACTACTAAAAAATCCTGTGTTCTTTCGTCCACAATGAATCTGGTAAGAACCTATTAATCCACCCCCTGCTTAATTTCGATATTTTATTTAGACAATAAAAAAGCGCCCTAGGGCGCTTTTAGTCGTTAAACCTTGAATGACTAGAGTTAGGTGACAGTATTTGAGTGATTTATCCTTACTTCCCCACACTAGAGCCAATTCGATGGTAGTAAATTACTTAGCGGGTGTTTTTTGCGCCTCAACTAAGGTGGAGTAACCGCCACCATTATAGGTTTGGGTGTATCCGGCAGCGACTAAGGCTTCGGTCGCAATACTGCTACGACGACCGCTACGGCAATACAAGATGACGGGAGCATCTTTGGCGATGCCACGCTTAGCAAACTCCTCTGTCACTTGCTCAAAGGGAATATTGACCGCATTGGCTAGATGACCTTCGGCAAACTCCTCAGGCGTTCTGACATCGAGCACCATAGCGCCTGCGGCAATTTTATCCCATGCGATTGCAGGATCTTGGTCGGCGGCGCTGGCTATCATGGGCATTAGCAGCAGTGGCATGAGTACCAGTGATTGCAGGCTTAATAGGGCTAAGCGCATTAGGCTTTGGCCACGGGTTACGAGGTTGTGGGTCACTTTATCTCTCCTTGATGGCTTTTTGGCACGCTTGTATTAGGCCAAGCGTGTACTTGCTCACCTAACTCTTATCTCTTATTTTAACTCTTAAGCAGTGACTGTATGTGGCTTAGCTTTGTTTAGCAATTTCAGCCTCTGATTTTACACCCAATTTTCGTAAAACCATGGCGGCAGGACAAAAACCGGTAAAAGCACTTTGGAATAGGTTAGCGCCAACAAATGCGGTTAACCAAAGAAAGTTGTGGTGCACATAGGCGGTTAACACCAGTGACAGTAACACCATAAATCCGGCAAAAGCCATAATACTGCGTTCTAATGACATACCTTACTCCTTGAAGCCATCTTGGTGATGGCCTTTGTTGTGGTTAATTTTGTGTTTGTGTTTATATCTGAACAGTATTCATACGGTTTTTCATGGCCGTGTAGTACAGCACAGGGATGACAACTAAGGTCAGTATGGTCGAGATAAAAATACCAAAGATCAGACTGATCGCTAAGCCATTGAAAATCGGATCATCAAGAATAAACAATGCCCCTATCATGGCTGCAAATGCAGTCAGCATGATAGGTTTAGCTCGCACGGCGCCAGAGTGGATCACTGCCCGCTCAAAGGGCACGCCGGATGCGGTTTCTTGATTAATAAAATCGACCAATAATATCGAGTTACGCACAATAATCCCCGCCAGCGCTATCATGCCTATCATGGACGTCGCGGTGAATTGCGCTCCGAGCAGGGCATGTCCAGGCATTACGCCAATCACAGTCAGTGGAATTGGCGCCATGATGATAAGCGGCACCAGATACGATCTAAACTGCGCGACCACCAATAAATAAATCGCAATCATACCGACCGCATAGGCGATACCCATGTCTCTAAAGGTTTCGTAGGTGATCTTCCATTCGCCATCCCAGAGCACGGCGACTGAGTCTAACCCTGTGGGTTGGTGAATATAATGCTGATCAAACCCTAAGCCATCGGCGCCATCGATTTTGCCCGCCATATCGAACATGCCGTAGAGCGGGCTGTCCAGTGGTCCCGACATATCGGCGACGACCATGATCATAGGGATCATATTCTTATGGATAATCGGTGCATCGATTTTGCCGCGTTTGATGGTTACCAGCTCAGAGACTGGCACAGATTGCCCCGTTTGGCTCAGTAACTTCATATTCAGTACTTGCTCTAAATCGACTTTCGCGCCTTCGTTTAATTGTAGGCGGATCGGTATCGGTTGTTTTTGCTGGGCTTGATGTAAATAACTCACATCTTTGCCGCCAACGGAGGTGGCAATCAAGTCGACAATATTGCTGTAGGGCACGGCCATCAGGCTGGCTTTACTGCGGTCGATCATCACCTGCCATTTTTGCTGGGAGGCGGGCAAGAAAATATCGATATCGACCACATCTTTGGTTTCATGGAACAGCGCCTGCATCTCGTAAGCGGCTTGCTCGCGGATTGCGGGGCTTGGGCCATACACTTCAGCAACCAGCGGCGACCATACTGGCGGCCCAGGTGGCACTTCAACCACTTTGATATTGGCTTGATATTGCTCGCCAATTTGCTGCAGTTCGTCACGCACCGATACCGCTATGCTATGGCTGTCGCGCTTGCGGTGTTTCTTATCGACTAGGTTCACTTGAATGTCGCCAAGTTCTTGGCTGTGACGCAGGAAGTAGTGACGCACTAAGCCGTTAAAGTTCATTGGCGCGTTAGTACCCGCATATAACTGCAGATGCTCGACTTCAGGGACGGTTGTTAGGTAGCGACTCAAATCCTGTAGCACTCTTTGGGTTTGCTCTACAGGAGTGCCTTCTGGCATGTCTACCATCACTTGAAACTCGGACTTGTTATCGAAGGGCAGCATTTTCAGTACCACGAGCTGACCAACGGGGAGTGCGACCGCTATGCCGATTAACACAAATACGCCGGCAGCCAGTCCCAGTCTTGCCTTACGGGCATTTTTACCCAGCAGGAAAGGGCCAATTAAGTGGGTGAAGAGGCGCACCATCTTAGTTTCTGCTTCATCCTCGTGCGAGGCTTGGGCAGTATCGTGCTTGTCATTGTGTTTCAGCAGTTTACGACTGAGCCAAGGAGTGACCACAAATGCCACTACGAGGGAAATTAACATGCCCATACTGGCGTTGATGGGGATTGGGCTCATGTAAGGCCCCATTAAGCCCGAGACAAAAGCCATCGGCAGCAAGGCTGCGATAACAGTAAATGTCGCCAGAATCGTCGGGCCACCGACTTCATCGACCGCCACTGGGATAAGCTCACTAAAGGACTTTTTGCCGAGCGCCATATGCCGGTGGATGTTTTCGACCACGACGATAGCATCGTCGACTAAGATGCCGATGGAGAAAATCAAGGCGAACAAGGACACGCGGTTTAAGGTAAATCCCCACACCCAAGAGGCGAAAAGGGTGATCGCTAACGTGATAATAATGGCTACACCCACGACTAAGGATTCGCGGGCACCCATGGTTAAAAAGACCAGTACGACTACGGCGCTGGTGGCAAAAATCAGTTTTAAAATAAGGGTGTTAGATTTATCCGCCGCGGTTTCGCCATAGTTACGTGACACTGTGACTTCGACATTTGCCGGGATCAACACATTGTCGACTTTAGCTATCCGCTCAATCACACTGTCGGCGATATCGACGGCATTCTGGCCCGCTTGTTTACCAATTGCGATAGTGACGGCGGGATAAATATCGGTTTTATCTGCGTGCCAAACGCTCTGTTTAGGGATGTCACTCTTCAAGCTGATTTCGGCAATATCCGCCAAATAAATCGGAATATGCTTGCCTTGTTTATCCTGATAGACACTGACAACTAATTGTTTGAGATCGTCTATGGATTGTAAAAATTGCCCAGCCTGAACTTTAATCTCTTGATTACCTTGCACTAAGGATGCAGGCATAGAGACCATATTATTGTCATTTAGACTCTGTCTTAACTTGTCGTAGGTCAGATTAAAGCTGTTCATCTTTGCGGGATCGATACGTATGTTGGCCACCATATCGTGCTGGCCAACGGTATAGATTTCGCGGGTACCGGGAATGCGCTTAATTTCGGTCTCTAACCCAAGGGCGACATGGGTTAGCTGCTCGGCAGAGACTTGTCTGTCCTTGGACCACAAGGTCAAACTGACAATGGGCACATCATCGATGCCGCGGGGTTTGATCAGCGGATCGCCCACGCCAGCGCCCCTTGGCAATTTATCCATATTAGAATAAATCTGGTTGTACAGGCTGACGATGGCATCATTGCGCGCGACGCCGACCTTAAATATGACGATGATCAGCGCGCCATCGGGTTGGGAGAACGAATACAGGGTATCTATACCTTTGATTTCAGAGATCACTTGTTCCGCAGGCAAGGTGACTAAGTTTTCAACTTCAGTGGGTGTCGCACCGGGAAAAGGAATAAACACGTCGGCAAAGGTGACATCAATTTGTGGCTCTTCTTCTTTTGGTGTCACCAAAATGGCGAATAAGCCAAGTAAGAGCCCGAGAAGCGCTAATAGCGGCGTGATGGCGCTATTTTGGAAGGCGGCGGCAATTCGTCCGGAAATCCCAAGTGTGGTTTGTGGTACTGGAGCATGTTTCATAAAACAACCTCGACAAAGCTTAAGTCGCTGGGAATTTATTGCTTTTTGCTGAGCAACACTTGGTAGGCATCAAGGGCAACCTTGTCATCCGACTTAAGGCCCGCCAGCACTTCGACCTCGCCATCTATGGGACTAGCGACACGGACTTGGGTGAGTACAAATTCTTCGCCTTTTTTAAGGTAAACGCTGCTCAGTTCGTTCATTGTGAGTAACGCTGAGGTGGGCAATTGGATTTTTTCTCGCTCGCCATTTTTAAAGGAAGCCTTTGCCCAAGTACCGGGTTGAAGATTGGCTTCATTTTCTGGCAGATTAATGCGCACTTGATAACTGTGGCTGACAGGATCGGCGAAACTGAAAATCGTGAGGTCGGTTGAGGTGAACTCGCGCCCATCACTTAAACGGACGAGAAATTCGGGGGAATTTTTAAGTTGGTTAATGTAACGCTGTGGCACTTGGGTAATGGCGCGCATTTGACTCGCGGAAAACCCTGAAAGTAGTGCTTGTCCTGGGCTTACGGTTTCGCCAAGTTCGACAAAACGCTCAGTGACTATGCCACTAAAAGGCGCTGAAACGACAGTGTATTTTAGGGATTCGTTGGCTTTGATGACACGGGCTTGTGCTGCACTGACGGCTTGTTCTGTTGCTTTAGCATTGGCGGTGGCTTCATCCATCGCGCCCTTAGAAATCGCGCCTTGGGGAAATAGCTCTTTATAACGTTTGTATTGTGCCTGAGCTTCGACATTTAAAGCCTTCGCTTTGGCTAGATCAGCCTCAAAGCTTGCCAGTTCAGCGCCTTGCTCTTTACTGGTTATTTCTAGTAGGGCGGCTCCTTCGGGGACGACATCGTTAACATCGTAGTTGAGTTTAACAATACGACCAGAGGTTTGCGCCGATACCGTCGCTGCTTTTACTGCTTCAATGGTGGCGTCTAAGGTGACCCAATTCGGATAGGGTTTATTTAAGACTTCGATGGTTTCGACTGAGGCAGCCTGAGCTTGAGTACTGGAAAGTGCCAGCAGTAAGAAAAAAGCACGAGAAATTGATGTCATAACTTATATCACCCCAGATGTAATTTATGAGAAAATTCTAATGGAGTTGTTTTCAATAGGCAATCAATATTTATTAGAAAAATTTAATGTAGTGTTTTTACCTAATTTAGGAATAAGGAATAAGGCCTATAGCGCCTTATTCCTCGTGCTTCAGAGCTTCAAATTAAGCCTAAAATTTAGTCATTTAAATAATAGGTTAGTGTGGAAACGATGCGAATTTGTTTAATGTAAGGCGTGCTGCTGTCGCGGTCAGAAATAGTGAACTGGCCTTGACTCGCACTTTTAATTTTTCCGAGGCGAGAATCCGAATCCTTAGCAAATTTTTCAGCCACTTCGCGGGCATTTTGAGTCGCTTCTTGCACCATGACAGGTTTGACTGAGTTGAGATCGGTAAACAGAAACTCAGTGCGATTATCATAATCTTGGCTAGCGATCGCTATACCTTCTTTTACTAAGTTAATCATTTGCTTACGGGTGTTCAGCATGAGATCAATTTGTGGGGTATAAACCGATAGGTTCACTTTTGCCGAGTAACGGTATCTGACGTTAGGATCGACATAACCTTGGGCTTGGCGATCTTCAATTGAAGGCAAAGAGACAGTAATTTCGCTGTCGCTAAAGCCTTGTTCCTTTAAAAACGCCACAACACGATCGGTTTTTTGCTGAACCGTCTCGTAGAGTTTAGGCAGATTGTTATCGACCTCAGTGAAATTGATTGGCCAAATTGCCACATTGGCTTTGACTTCTTTTTCCGCTAAGCCCTTTACCGTGACAGTGCGTTCCATGGCTTTCATTTGCAATAGTGCTGAGCTTGCTGTCTGGCCTACATAAACAAGCCCCGCGCAAAGGAAACCACCTAACAGCAGGGCAGGAAGGATGTTATTTTTTTCCATAAAAAGAATCTCTTGATTAGATGAACTCAGTCTACGATACCGAATAAACCTCAGTCATGCACTGGGTTTATTCGGAATAGATGCCGCTTAAGGCAGGGGAGATTATGTTGAGAGATGAGTTTGGAAATATCTGTTTAAAGCATTTATTTTTCAGGAGGAATCGCGCTTGGCTGCCATAATTCGACTTTATTGCCATCAGGGTCAATAAACCAGCCAAAGCGGCCAAATTCTGAATCTTCAATACCACCAATCGGTTGACCGCCACCTTGCTCTACTTGTACGAGGGCTTGCTCTAGATCGTCAACGACAAAGTTGAACATAAACCCTTTATCTGAGGGGGCGAAATAGTCCGTGCTATGGGCGAAAGGGGTCCAAACATGGTAGCCAAGAGTTGATTTATCTGTGTGATAAAATGCGGCGCCGCCCCAGTTTTCAATGGGGACTTGAAGATGGGTTTTGTACCAAGTTGCCAAGGCAACGGGATCGACACTTTTAAAGAAAATTCCACCGAGTCCAATGACTTTAGCCATAGCCGTAGCTGCGTTTACAGGAGTATGAATTAACTTTAGGCAATAAATGCTTAAGATACAAAAAAGCCGCAAAAAATGCGGCTTTTGGTGTTAGGAATTTATCTTAGAACTGGTAGCTGTATTGAACTGAGTAGTACACAGCATCAGAGCGAGTATGGGCAATCACGTCGCCAATGATTGCGCTGTGTTCTAATACTTCAGTATCTTCACCGCGAACGAAGGCAAGACCCATATCCACAGTTGAATGAGTGCTCAGGTTATAGCTTAAACCTGCAGTAAACCAATTACGGTTCGAATCAGGGATTGAAATTGAGCTGATATCATTCACAACACCTTGGTCATGCATGTAACCTGCACGGGCAGTCCACTTATCATTAATCGTATAAGTACCACCTACGCTGAATAACCAAGAATCATCCCATACGTATTGTTTTAATGGCGCGCTGCTAACGACTGGTGTGCCACCTACAGTGCCATCAGTCAATGTGATCTGATCAAAGTCACCCCAAGTTGATAACTGGGCAGTGTAGTGAATAGCAAATTTCTCTGTTAACTGATGGAAACCCGCAACTTGGAAAATATCCGGTAATGGGATATTGATTTCATCAAAGGAAACCACTTTACCTAATTGAGTATTCAGAGTGTTGATATCGCCAGTCGCTTTGAAATCTGGGCTCAGGCGGTAGCTGGCACCAATGCGGTTGTCTTTATTGAACTCATACACAGCACCAATAATTCCGCCTACGGCAAAACCATCAGCATCAACATCGACTAGATTAGCATTAACCATAGCGCCGTTAGGACCGATAGGTAAGTTACCTTCTCGGCTCAGTTTACCTTGACCATAGATTAAATCGAGACCTGCACCGACGCTAAATTGATCGTTGAAACGATAGGATAAGCTCGCATTGAAGTTCATGGTGACGACTTCGGTATTACCGAGTAAATCCACTGGTGCAGGTACTGTACCCATGCCTGGGATTGTGACGGCATTATTTGCTAATGCGGTGGTATCTGTGCCTGTACCAAAGTTACTGAATGCGGCTAGACCAAAAGCCCATTGATCGTTTAGCGGTTGAATGTAGTAAAAGTTTGGGATCACTTTACTGTCGGCAGCATCGTGTTCGCTGCCAAAGCTAATTGGCGTGCCAGCTTTTTCAACGTCTTTAACAGTAACGCTGATATCGGCATAGGTTACGCCGAATGAGAGGGCTTTCTCATCAAATAAAGCCATAGCTGCTGGGTTACGAGATAAAACAGAGGCATTATCGGCGATAACAGCATCACCGGAGAATGCACGGCCAATACCTGTTGCAGATTGGCTGTTCAATTGGAAGCCTGCGGCTAAGGTTTGTGTGCTTGCTAATGCCACAGAAACGGCAATGAGTGTCTTGTTGAATGTTTTCATTATTATTCTCTCTATTTTTTATAAGTATTGGATTTTTATTCGGTCCTAGTCCGCCGAAAGTATTTAAATCCATTTATTAGTCTCCGGCATCTTATGGATTCAATGTACCCTCAACAAGTCCGACCAGAGGTGAAATATGTTAATTTTCAGTTAATTAAAAGTCTTTAAAACAAGAGTGATACTTTAGTATGCTTGAATGGTCTGGCCAGATGCTTGATATGAAGGGCTTTGGGTGCTGCTATGGGTTTCAATTGAAGTTAACGGTTTGTAATGGTGTGTAGGGTATTTAAAAGGATACAAAATGTAAAAAGCGCACACTTGTGCGCTTTTAAACATATGGAAGCATATCTAGATTAGAGTGCAGACTTAAATTGTTCGAACTCTGTCGTTACTTTTTCACTTGGAGCAGAGAATTTACTGACTAAAATACCCGCAATAGTCGCGAATATAAACCCAGGAAGGATTTCATATACTTCAAAAATGCCACCAGTGAGTTGTTTCCAAATCACCACAGTCAATGCGCCGACAATAATAGTGGCGATAGCGCCATTACGGCTATATTGCTTCCAAAACAGGGATAACAAGACTACGGGACCAAAGGCCGCACCAAAGCCTGCCCAAGCATAACTCACTAAACTGAGTACGCTACTTTCAGGATTGAGGGCAATCACACCTGCAATTACAGCGATAGCGAGAACGCCTAAACGACCTACCATCATTAGCTCGCGATCATCGGCCTTTGGGCGCAACCATTTACGGTAGAAATCCTCGGTGATGACACTTGAGCAGACTAAGAGTTGCGAGTCGATAGTACTCATGATTGCCGATAAAATAGCGGCGATTAATAGCCCACCAATCCATGGGTTAAACGCTGCTTGAGCTAAATGGATAAACACTGTTTCAGAATTGGCTAATGGCTCTTTGGCGAAATAGAGCGAGCCTGCGATACCTGTGGCTAACGCGCCAATGAGAGATAACACCATCCAGCTCATGGCTATACGGCGTGACAAGGGCAGGGCATCGGCACTGCCTATCGCCATAAAACGCGACAAAATATGTGGCTGACCAAAATAACCTAGGCCCCATGCGAGCAAAGATAACATGCCGATGGCAGTGGTTTTGTCATTGACCAATGCCAACATTGCGGGATCAATCGTTTCAATACCTGCATGGCTTTCGGGGTGAGCGAAAACGGCAAAAGGGACAATCAATAGGGCGATGAGCATTAAACTGCCTTGGAAAAAGTCAGTCCAACACACGGCAAAGAAACCGCCAATAAAGGTGTAACCGACTATGATTGCCGAGCCAATCACGAGGGCTGCGGTGTAATCAAGCCCAAAGACTTTCTCAAACAAAATCGCGCCACCGACCATGCCTGAGGAGGCATAGAAAGTAAAAAACACCAGAATAGTGATTGCGGAAACGAGCTTGAGATAGCCTTGGGTATCGTGGAAACGTTTCTCGAAAAAATCCGGTAAAGTGAGGGCGTTATCGGCGAGTTGGGTATAAATGCGCAATCGCTTGGCAACAAATAACCAGTTTAGCCAAGCACCAATAATTAATCCTACGCCAATCCAGGCTGCACCTAAGCCGCTTAAGTAAACTGCGCCGGGTAACCCCAGTAACAGCCAACCTGACATGTCAGATGCACCCACGCTGAGTGCGGTCACTGCGGGGCCCATTTTGCGGCCACCTAAAATATAATCATCAACAGTATCGGTAGCACGGTAAGCCCAAAAACCTATGCCCATCATCAATACTAAGTAACCAACAAATGTGATTAAAATCGGGGTTTCAATCGTCATCTTGCCTTTTCCCATCTTTTTATTATTAAAAGTGGCAAGCATGCTACCAGATGTTTGAACGTGCGCCCATTAGCAGATGTAAGTGTGATTGAAATCTAACCTCCGATAACATGAAAATATCGGAGATTGATTTTTAAATGCAATTTATAACAATAGCTTAAATAAATATATTCTTGATTTCGTCTTTTATATAGCTAAGGTCAGCTTGATCCTCACCTATGAGCAAAATAAATGCATCGGGCGTTTCAAAGCCCATTCCTTGATATTTACCGTCGGCGAAGGTTTTATCCAACACCATACGTTTCTCGAGTGGCACGATAAAGAGTGTCACCTTACTTTGTTCGCCCTGAAGTACTAAGTGCAGGCTTTTTACCCCTTGAAAATCGCAATAAGAGGTGTAATACACTTTGCCTGGTTGTTGGGTAAATTTGGCATTGCCAAAGTCTTTTATCGACGCAAGCTGGGCATTGACTTGACTAAAATTGACATTTTGATCGACATGCAAGGCAATATCTTCATGGTAGACATGGGCCAGTGCATGTTCAGCCAAATCAATAGGCCCTAAGCGTAATAGGCTGAAGCTGATCCCTACCACAAACGCGACCGAGGCTGCCATGGCCACTAAAAAAAACGTTTGCCGGCGCTGTTTATGGTGCTGTTGTAACTGCTGACGCAAAATGAGTTTGTCGGCGAGATCCTCCGCCACATCCACTTTCAATGCGTTGCTCAGTTTGGCATCAAGGTTTTTAAGCTCATTAATTAGGGCTTGGTTTTCTGGCTTTGAATTGATCTGCGCCAGAAAGTCAGCATCTTGATTATGAGGATCTTCATAAGCTTGACGTCTAAATTTAAGCTCATCCATTGGATTGACCTCTCACATCATTCTTCTCAAGTAATTCTTTCAATTGGCTCCTCGCCCGAAATAAACGCGTCATTACGGTGTTGCGATTGAGCTCCATCAGCTCGGCGATTTCATCGCCGCTAAAGCCACCAATGAGCTGGAGTAAGAGTGGTTCGCGGTATTCGATATCCAGCTTGCCAATTTGTCGACGGATCAGATATTGCTCGGTCTGCTCTTCACTGCTATTGGAGATATTGTCCTCTAAGGTATCTTGCTCAACGTCGGAATAATCGAACTGTTTACGCTCGAAACGCCGCGCATTTTCACGCCTAAGAATCGTGATCAGCCAAGCTTTCGCCGCTTTATCATCCTTGAGGGAATCCAAAGAGCGCCACGCCCGCAAGAAGGTTTCTTGGGTAATGTCTTCAGCCACGTGCTTATCGCCGCATAACCAATAGGCGTAGCGGAAAATGTCTGCATGTAGCGCCTTGACTAGGCTGTTGTATCGTCGTTGTTTGCTTAGCATGTCAGAAGAGACCGCGGGCTCGACGGATTTCTTGCGCCAGTTAGCAAACATTTTTTATCTTTAGGCTTTTTGTCTGAATATTTAGCATGGTAGCACTCGCTTCTTTGTCATTAACACCATCATTTATTTAGGATTCAGTGGGCTTAATGGCGCTGATTTTGGGTTTGAATGTTTTTGCTCACAGGCCTTAACCGCGTTAAGTAAGGCGGTACATTCGGCGCTTAAGTGGCTATTTGTATTGTTAGAATTCGCACTGCTCGTATTAGCACTGTCAGTATGGTGGCTCTTATCGGCCTTCGCACTGTAGGCTTTGATTTGCAGTTGCTGTATCGCTGCTGCCAGTTGTGGTGACTGTTCAGCAATCTTATCTAATGTCATAGGCGTTTGCTGTAACTCACTGAAATATCGCTGCAATTGCAACATAATTCGGCTCACATCGCCACTGGCGCAGGCTTGCTCTAATCCTTTCAAGCCGGAGGCAGTCACTGATTGTGCTGAACTGATTGAAGAGTTTACTGCAATTAGGGCGGCCGTTTGATTTTTTAAGGCGCGGCGCCAAGCGACTAAGGTGATAATCCAAGCGACTAGAGTGACCAGCCATAGCGTAGCAAAAACCGTGGTTAGCCAAGACCAGCCCTTATCGGCCGCGGAGTTGGTTTCCCATGTTGGTTGAGCTGGCGTATCACTTACAGCACCACCTTCAACGATGATGGTACGTGCGGGCAGCGTTGCAGTTTCTTGACGTTTAAGGCGCGGATTCCACCAAGGCACTTTGACTTCGGGCAGGGTGAAAGTCCCCGCTTTGCTGGGAACGATTGCCGAAGTAATACTGTACTGCGAAACAATTTGTGCATCGCGCACAAAGGTCTGCCGCTGGGGTTTTTCTGGGTATGACTTAAGCTCATTGGGCAGAGTTTGCACTATATCAGGCAGACTATTTTCATCGGCATTGGAAGCCAACAGCGTAATAGTGCGGGTGATAGGGCTACCGACGGTAAACTTTTTAATATCTTCAGGGAAGTTTTCTTTTAGCGCCACTAAATCGGCAACTAGCCATTGGCCTTGGAAACTTGTTGGTGCGGGATTCACTTGAACTGTCAGTGAGGGCGCGCCTGCTTGCATTGGGCGGCTTTCATTAAAGCCAAACATACCGCCGCGGCGTTGGGCTTCTACCAACACATCGCCAGCAAAGGTTGCACCTTTGATATTCACTTGGCCGGGCAAATCGGGAATGATGCCATAGGTGCGTTCAATCACGCGGTAACGTCGGCCATCGACTATCTCTGAACCATCCCTATCTTCACCGATTTGTTTGATCTGTGCGCCTTCGATTACTGGTGCACTCAATACGCCCCTTTGTAATTCTACCGCCAGATAGAGTTTCACCTTGTAGGTAATGAGCTGCCCAACATAGGCTTCGTCGGTCGAGACTTTGGCGTCAATGAACAGATTGTTCATTTGCGCGGGCTGGCTACCGGTTTCGACCACTTTGAGAGGAATAGGCGATGAGCTGACGCCGTCAATACTAAAGGCCGGAATGGTTAACTGACCTTGTTGTTTTGGCGCGAGCAGCACTTGCCAGCGGGTTTCTTTGACTGCATCGAAGTTCATGATTTGCGTGCTGCGACTCACGCTAGTACGGCCGACAATAAAATCTTTCAGTAGGGCGGATGTGTCTAGCTTACCGGTATCGACTTCGTCATCGACACTGATGTTGAGCACAAAGTATTCGCCCTCCATCACAGGGTTGCGATCGACCGAGGCCTCAATTTTGCTAAGTGCAAAGGCGGGATGAGCCACTCCGATGGCAAGGAGTAGCAGGATAAAAAATTGTCTCGTCACCACTGTTCGTTATCCTTTGATATTTGGCCATTTTGACGGCGTTTTTGATATTCCAACTGCATCTTGTTGCGCAGTAACACTTGCGGGTCTTCACTCACGCCCCTCAGTGCTCGTTGCATTTCTGCGGGCAGTGGCTCGCTATTGGTTGGCGGTGCCTCGACCGATTCACTCATAGCAGCCTCTTGTTTATCTTGCGCATTTTGCTCAGGAGCTTCTTTGGCGGCAACGCTTTGCTTTTCTTGTTCTGCTGACTTTTGCTCTTCAGCATCGGCTTTAGCCTGCGCTTGCATCTTAGCTTCATTATCTACCGGCTCATTTTCCTGCTGAGCTTGTTGATCCTGTTGCGCTTTATCTTCAGCGGGATCTTGCTGAGCTTCATTCTGCTTGTCCTGAGCATTGCCATTTTGCTTATCTTGCTCAGACTGTTGCTCATTCGTTTTTTGCTGCTCAGGGCTTTGCTCAGAATTGGCATCGTCCTGTTGATCCTGAGACTCTTGCCCTGCTTGATCTTGCTTATCTTTCTGAGCGCTATCTTGGTCAGATTGCTGTTTATCCTGCGACTTTTGGTCACCAGACTGTTGATCACCTGATTGGGGATCACCGGACTGTTGATCGCCTTGTTGATCTTGGTTCTTATCCTGTTGCTCGTTTTTACCTTGCTGTTGTTGCTGTTCTTGCAATAACTTTTCAGCTAGTTCAAGGTTGGCCTTGGCCGCAGGGAAATCAGCTTGTTTCTCAAGTGCGGCTTGATAGCGCTCCTTGGCCTTATCGGGTTTACCGAGCTGCATCAACGCATTGCCTTGATTGTAGAGGCCTTGGGCTGAGCTATCTTGCTCGAAGGTTTTCAGTGCTTGCGCAAAATCACCGGCTTTGTATTGGGCGCTGCCACGCCATTGGGGCGACTCAAACTGCTTAGCGGCGTTTGCGTAATCTTGGGATTGATAGGCCTGCATCGCTTGTTGATCTGTGGTTTTCCACACATTGTCCCAGGCATTGTCCCACACACTGGCATGGGCTGGCTGAGGCACAGCCGCGAGCAGTAAGTTGCTAGCAAGAGTGGCAAATCCAACGCTTGCCACGATTCCTTGCCTAAAGCTGAAAAGGGCGGGCAGCAGTAATAGCAGGGCGAGATAAGGGCCGAGATCCTGCCAGGTTTCACCGTCAAGATCTGTGGCTTTGGCATCGCCCGTATCACTTAACCAATGTTGCAATTGGGCCAGATCATTGCCGTCGGTGCGATTTTGGATTAACACGCCTTTGTTATCCGCTGCCAGTTTTTGCAGCAGGCCAAAGTCAGTGCTGGCCACAACGACCTCGTTGCTGCTGTCGCGCTGCAATTGTCCATCGGGTAGACGAATTGGCGCGCCTTGGCTAGTCCCAAAAGCGACGACCGCAAGACGATATTGCGTGCCACTTAATGTCGAGTTAGCGTCATCAAATTGGGCAGCAGTTATGCCATCTGTCATCACGATAATATCACCGCGAATATGCCCACCCTGAGCCAGTAGCGTTTTAGCTTGGGTTAAACCTGCCGCTAAGTTTGAGCCACGAACGGGCATGATCTCAGGGCTCAAGGTCGGCAATAAATTGAGTAGCGTGCCGGTATCGCGCGTTAACGGGCTGATCGTAAAGGCATCGCCGGCAAAGGCGACTAAACCTGTTTCACCTTCTTTAAGATTACGCAGGAGATCCGTAGCCCTAAATTTAGCTTGGGTTAACCGATTCGGCGCAAGATCGGTGGCGAACATAGATACGGACATGTCCATCACCAGTACGCGGCCTTGCTCTGCGGCAAACACAGGTAAGGATTGTTTATTCACGGCAGGTCCGGCGAGTGCCAATGTCGCAATCAACCAAGTGAAGGCTAATAAATGCAACGGACGGCGGGATTTCTTATTACCTTGGGAGACCAATATCTTGGCTAAGTGCGGCGCAATATAACGATTCCAAGCGCTGTGGCTCTCGTGTTGCCGCCATAAACTCAACAAGGCTAAGGCTAGCGGTACTAGTGCGAGTAGCCATTCGGGACGAATAAAATGTAGGCTCATTATTTGATGTTCCCCTGTGAAGTGGTTGCGACAGAGGGTTTAACGCGGCGCGCTGCAAACAGTGGCAATTGACCTAAGGCAATCCACAGGCTCGTCAGTAATGCTAGTGCCAGCGGCCAGTAGAACAGATCTGCCTGCGGACGATAGCTTAATTGATCGCGACTCACAGGTTCGAGTTTATCGATTTCTTGGTAAATCTGGTCTAGCTCTTGGCTGTTACGGGCGCGAAAATAACGGCCGTGGGTGACGTCGGCGATATGCTTAAGTTGGTTTTCATCCAGATCCATCGAAGGATTAACCCGCTCGCGGCCAAAGAGTGTGCGGCGCTCCATTACATCTGCGCCCACACCAACCGTATAAATAGTAACTTTACGATTAGCGGCAATTTGCGCTGCTTGCTCTGGTTCGATATTGCCAGCGTTGTTAGAGCCGTCGGTCAATAAAATCAATACTCTATTACTCTCGTCCATTTTATCGAAGCGTTTTACCGCTAGAGCGATAGCTTCACCTATGGCGGTTTGCTTACCGACTAAGCCAATTTGTGCTTCTTTTAAAAATTGCGCGACTGAACGTCTGTCTTGGGTGAGCGGCGCCTGCAAATAGGCGTGATCAGCAAAGAGAATTAAACCGATACGGTCACCCTTGCGGCGCTCGATAAAGTCACTGACCACGTGTTGGATCAAGGTAAAACGGTCGACGGTTTTGCCATTCACCACCATGTCTTCAATCTGCATACTGCCGGATAAATCCACCGCCATCATCAGATCGCGGCCTTGGCTTGGCAGTTCGATAGGTTCACCAAGCCATTGAGGACGAGCAATAGCGAGCACTAATAGGCACCACATCAGCCAGTAGCGTTTGCGACTCTGGCGTGTGTTGGCCGCTAAGCTTTGTTTACCCGTTTGGCTTATTCCGGGTAATTGCAGCCGGCCACCATCCACTTGTACGGTTTGTTGGCGCCAAAAAATCAAAGGCAGAGGCAGTAATATCAATAGCCAAGGCCATGCAATTGTTAACATTGTGCCTCCGGTTGTTTGGTGTCAGCTGGCTGGATTGGCGCTTGGCTTTTAGCTTGAGCGTCGCCACTCGCTTGAACGTAGCCCTTCGCTTGAACAAGATTCGACTCAGGCGCACTCAGTGTTGCTTTCGATGCCAACCAAGCCTGTGCGAGTTGATGCAATTCATTGGCTTCAGCTAAGGTCAATGGCGTTGCCTGATGGCGTTTGGCTAGCAAAGGGCCGATATGTTGGCGTTTATGCTCGGGTAAATAGCTGTCTAACCAAGCCGCCCAAGCTTCGCCATCTAAGGAGGCTATTGCTTCTCTGCTGAGGTAAGTCATGGCGGTGCGCTTTAATAGGCTGTTGACGTCAGAGGCATAGGAAGTCGCTTGTCTATCGAGCTGATTGAGTAACTGTTTAGCGGCTTTTTTTGGCGCTAAGTCACGGGCGCGTTTTCTTAGCCAGATAACTAAGAGTGTGATGAGGGCAATCACAAGTGCTAAAACCAGCCAATAACCGATTGCCCAAGGCCAAGCGCCGATCGGTTCGGGATGAATAATATCCTGCAGTTGTGCAAGAGCCGGGTTTGGCGCCGTAGAAGGCATAGGTACTGTTGCCTGTGGATTTGCTATTTCTGAATTCACTGTTGCTGGATCCATAGTTAACGCAATAATTCCAATTGATGGGCTAGGGGAGCACTCGCATCTATGAGCTGGGTGCGAACGCGCAGTTGCTGCATCATGGCGATAAAATCGTTTTGCTGACGCAACTGAATGTCGAGCCAAGCCTGATAACTGTGGCGGGTAAGCACTAAGTCCTCATCCCCATCCCGTACCGGCAAATTAAAGTTGTGCGGTAACGGCAGTGTGCCTTGACGCAGAGGATCGGTAATAAGATAGGCACCCACATCGCAATGACGCTTAAGCTCGGTGAGAGGCGCGATACATTGGGGACTAAAATGGCTGCCATCTGTCACGATCCAAACTAAGGAGCCGGGTTTGGCGATACGTTGTAATCGCTGACAGGCACGCAGGATATGGTCAGGATCGCGCTGGCCACTGCCAACATGATTGAGCTGATTTTCGTGCACACGGCGCAGGCCTGAGATCAATTGCAATATGCCTTGACGACGGCTGCGGGGTTTGAGCTCTAAATGCTCAGACTCGCAGGCGATCAAGGCGCCGAGCCGATCGCCATGGTTAATTGCATTCCAACCTAAGGTGGTCGCAAGGTGTCCTGCTTGCACTGATTGCAGCAATAAACTCGAACCAAAATAGAGGCTTTGGCTCAAGTCGATTAACAATAAAATAGGGCGCTCACGTTCTTCGACAAATAACTTAGTGTGAGTTGTGCCTGTACGAGCGGTAACGCGCCAATCAATGGTGCGCACATCGTCGCCCTGTTGGTAGTGGCGCACCTCGGCAAACTCCATACCGCGGCCTTTGATTAAGCTGCTGCGATGGCCCGCTAAATTAGCGCGGGCACGGCTATAACGCTCAGGCATAGCTCGGGCGATATTTTGGCACGCCAGCAGCTCTTGCTCGGTTAAATGCAAGCCATCGGCAAAAAGCGGCAAGCCATCGACCGAGGCTGAGAGTCGCGCTGTGTCACTCATCTTATTTCACCTTTATCTTCACCGTTAAGGTACTGCAACTTGACTTAAGATGTGGTTGATCACGTGATCGCGGCTGACACCTTCGGCCTGTGCTTGGTAGCTAAGTAGGAGTCTATGGCGTAATACATTTGGCGCAACAGCTTGAATGTCTTCCGGTGAAACAAAGTCCCGCTCGTGCAGCCAAGCGCGGGCGCGGGCACAGCGTTCTAATGAAATAGTTGCGCGCGGGCTGACGCCGTACTCAAGCCACTTAGCTAAGTCTTCGCTGTAACGTAAAGGCTCACGGGTCGCCATCACGATTTCGACTATGTACTTTTCGAGCGGCTCGGCAAGATAGATTTCCATGGCTTCGTCACGGGCGGCAAACACATCTGCTTGTGCAATCGGCTCAGTGGTTGGCAATTCGTGGGTCAGCGCTTCTTTGCGGGATTGACGCAGAATTTCGATTTCAGTCTCGCCGCTCGGGTAATCAAGGTTTAAGTGCATCAGAAAACGGTCAAGCTGTGCTTCGGGCAGCGGATACGTGCCTTCGTTCTCTAATGGATTTTGGGTGGCCATCACTAAAAACAGCGGTGGTAGCTTATAGCTGTGCTTACCAACGGTAACTTGACCTTCGGCCATGGCTTCTAATAAGGCTGACTGAACTTTGGCTGGGGCGCGGTTAATTTCGTCCGCCAAGATTAAATTGTGGAAAATCGGTCCGGCTTCAAATTCGAAGGTGCCAGTTTGCGAGCGATAAATATCTGTGCCGGTTAAGTCGGCGGGTAGCAGATCTGGGGTAAATTGAATGCGGTGAAAATCGCCCTCAACCCCGTCACATAAGGCTTTCACTGCACGGGTCTTTGCCAGCCCCGGTGGTCCTTCAACTAATAAGTGGCCATTGGCAATTAAGGCAATGAGCAGATTTTCGGTCAATACTGGCTGCCCTAAAACAACCTTATTTAGGTAAGTGCGTAATGCGTGGAAGCGACTCAAAGGCATGATGCTACTCGTTTTATTATGTTGAAAATACGTGTGTGGGCTATAGACAACAACTATGGTAAAGAATTCCCTTAGGGTTTGGCTAGTGTTAAAAAAACAAACAGGTGTTTAAAACTTGCTGACAAGAAGTTAGAATCAGATCACACTTTAATGGTCAGACCTGTTATTGGGCGTTTTTCGCCGTAAAACAATAGGTCAAACACGGAAATCGATAGCGCCGCCTGAAATCTCTCAGCGATTGCGCACATAAAGAGGGTGACAAATGAGTGATAGACAACAGGTTACGAACGCCAAGGGCGAGCGTATCGCCATAGTAGCGGGTTTAAGAACGCCATTTGCAAAGCAAGCTACGGCATTCCACGGTGTATCGGCGCTTGATATGGGCAAAATGGTGGTCAATGAATTATTGGCGCGCTCTGAACTTGACCCTAAACTGATTGAGCAGCTGGTCTATGGACAAGTGGTGCAAATGCCCGCTGCACCTAACATCGCCCGTGAAATCGTACTCGGTACTGGCATGAATGTGTCGACCGATGCCTATAGTGTCACTCGCGCCTGTGCGACTAGCTTTCAATCTGCCGTAAACGTGGCCGAATCTATCATGACGGGCAATATCGAAATCGGTATTGCGGGCGGCGCCGACTCTTCATCTGTCTTGCCTATCGGCGTGTCGAAAAAATTAGCCCATGCGTTAGTCGATCTGAATAAAGCCCGTAGCTTTGGGCAAAAATTACAAATTTTCCGCCGTTTAGGCATAAAGGATTTATTACCTGTGCCGCCTGCGGTGGCAGAGTACTCAACGGGCTTGTCTATGGGACAAACCGCCGAGCAGATGGCAAAAACCTACAATATTAGTCGCGCCGATCAAGATGCCTTAGCACATCGCTCACATACCTTAGCGAGTGAAACTTGGGCTTCCGGCCATTTGCGTGACGAAGTTATGGTCGCGCATATACCGCCGTATAAGCAGTTTATCGATCGTGATAACAATATCCGCGAAAACTCAGTATTGGAGTCATATGCTAAGTTGCGTCCTGCATTCGACAAACAACATGGTACTGTGACGGCGGCCAATAGTACGCCACTGACTGACGGTGCCTCAGCGATTATCCTGATGAGTGAAGGTCGAGCCAAAGCCTTAGGTTATCAACCTATTGGTTACATTAAGAGTTACGCCTTTAGCGCCATTGATGTGTGGCAAGATATGCTGATGGGGCCATCCTACGCGACGCCACTGGCGTTAAAACGTGCCGGAATGGAATTAGAAGATCTTACCCTGATTGAAATGCACGAAGCCTTTGCGGCACAGACATTAGCGAATATGCAGATGTTTGCTTCGAAAAAATTTGCCGAAGTAAAACTCGGCCGCAACCGCGCGATTGGCGAAATCGACATGAGCAAGTTTAACGTGCTCGGTGGCTCGCTCGCTTATGGTCATCCTTTTGCGGCAACGGGAACCCGTTTAATCACCCAAGTGTGTCGTGAGCTTAAGCGCCGTGGTGGTGGAACTGGCTTAACGACGGCCTGTGCGGCCGGTGGTTTGGGCGTGGCTATGATAGTGGAAGTGGAGTAATTTGCATGGAAAAGACCTTTAATTTAACCCGCCGCGACGACGGTATTGCCATTTTGACTATGGATGTTCCTGGCGAAACCATGAACACCCTAAAAGCACAGTTTGGCCCTGAAATCAGTGAGATCCTGGCTGAAATTAAAAGCGATCCTCATATTCGTGGACTCGTGCTGATCTCTGGCAAAAAAGATTCTTTCGTTGCGGGCGCTGATATTTCCATGCTCGATGCCTGTAAAACGGCGGCCGATGCCAAAGCCTTATCTCAGCAAGGGCATGTGGTTTTTAATGAGTTAGAAGCCTTAAAAATTCCTGTAGTGGCGGCAATCCACGGTGCCTGTTTAGGTGGTGGTTTAGAGTTAGCCTTAGCCTGCCATCAAAGGGTATGTAGCAACGATGGTAAAACCATGCTCGGCGTACCGGAAGTTCAACTTGGCTTATTACCTGGCGGCGGTGGGACTCAACGTTTGCCTCGTTTAGTCGGCATTACCACCGCCTTAGACATGATGTTGACCGGTAAACAAATCCGTCCTAAACAAGCCTTGAAAATGGGCTTAGTGAATGATGTTGTACCGCAGACCATTTTGCTGCAAACCGCAGTTGAGATGGCGCTTGCTGGTAAACGTGCACCGAAACCTGTTAAAAAGTCACTCGTTAATCAAGTACTTGAAGGCACGAGCTTTGGCCGTAACATTATTTTTGATCAAGCGACTAAACAAGTCGAAAAGAAAACCCAAGGTAATTATCCAGCACCAGCCAAAATTATTGACTGCGTGCGTCAAGGGATTGCGAAGGGGATGCAAAAAGGGCTAGAAGTCGAAGCGAGTCACTTTGCCGAATTAGTGGTATCAAAAGAATCTGAAGCGCTGCGCAGTATTTTCTTCGCCACCACAGAAATGAAGAAAGAAACCGGCGCTGAGGGTGCTACGCCGCGTAAAGTGAAGAAAGCGATGATCTTAGGTGGCGGTTTAATGGGCGGAGGCATTGCCTCTGTGACTACCACTAAGGCTAAAATCCCCGTTCGCGTCAAAGACATCAGCGAAAAAGGTTTAAGCAATGCATTAGCCTACGCTTATAAGTTGTTGGATAAAGGGGTAAAGCGCCGCCATATGACGCCTGCTGCCCGTGATAACTTAATGGCGCTGATGACGACAACCACTGAGTATAAAGGCGTTAAAGATGCCGACATCGTTGTGGAAGCGGTATTTGAAGACTTAGCGCTTAAGCATCAAATGGTGAAAGACATTGAGCGTGAGTGTGGTGAGCACACGATTTTTGCGTCAAACACCTCATCTTTGCCAATTAGCCAAATCGCTGAGGCGGCGACGCGTCCTGAAAATGTGATTGGTCTGCATTATTTCTCGCCAGTGGAAAAAATGCCGCTGGTGGAAGTGATTGCCCATGCTAAAACGTCACCAGAAACCATTGCGACCACGGTCGCATTTGCCCGTAAGCAAGGTAAAACACCGATAGTGGTGCAGGATGGTGCGGGTTTCTACGTGAACCGTATTCTGGCTCTGTATATGAATGAGGCCGCGCAATTACTACTTGAAGGCCAAAGTGTTGAGCATTTGGATAAAGCTTTAGTGAAATTTGGCTTCCCTGTGGGACCGATTACTTTGCTCGACGAAGTGGGTATCGACGTGGGCGCAAAAATTTCACCGATCCTCGAGAAAGAATTGGGTGAACGTTTTAAAGCGCCAGCGGCATTTGACAAGCTTTTAGGTGACGATCGTAAAGGCCGTAAAAATGGCAAAGGTTTCTATCAATACGGCGCATCGAGCAAGAAAGCTAAAGCTGTCGATGAGAGTGTTTATGGCGTGTTAGGCATTAAGCCTGGCACCAATAAAGACGCAAAAGCGGTTGCCGAGCGTTGTGTCGTACAAATGCTCAATGAAGCGGTGCGTTGTTTAGATGATGGTATTATTGCATCGCCAAGAGATGGCGATATTGGCGCCATTTTCGGTATTGGCTTTCCGCCATTCCTCGGTGGCCCATTCCATTATATTGACACTTTAGGCGCTGCGAACTTAGTGAAGATCCTTGAAGGTTATCAAAGTCAATTCGGTAACAGATTCGAACCTTGTGAGCGCTTAAAAACCATGGCTCAAGAAAACGCGCACTTTTTCTAAGTTTCAGTGAATCTAAGTCATAGTTAATCTAGGTCTTAGTTAATCAAAATTGAACAAAAAAGCGGCAGTTTGTTGCCGCTTTTTTTATTGCCACAAGGCATGTTTTTGCCTAAAAAGTGTTCACATTGGGGATGTGGATTTTGTATAATCCGAGCCCTTTATCGAGAGTTCAGTGTTACGTGTTCTGTACTGAGAGCGCAGCGAGGAATGAGTATTGCTCGTTTATGCATAATGCGGAGAACCTTTTATTCTGGCGTTAAAATGGCGTATTTAACATGTGCATCAATCACCAAGACTACGCTAGTAGCATCCGCATTTTAATGAGGAATTAATTTCTCTACATTTATGATTTATTTAGTTGTTTTTAAAGAGGTGGTTTGTGGCTTTGCTGGTTATCTTTATCGCATTAATCTCGGCTTGGTACTTCGGCTTGGCTGCATTTACCGCAGACCTTTCTGTTACGTATTGGGCATTACTGGGTTTTGTGCTCGGGCCTCTGGCTTATCCACTCTTTACGACACACCGCCATTTAGCTTTGAGGAAAATCCGTTGTAGTGAGGAATGGATATTAAATAGCTGATTTATCAATCTGTTATGTATTTATCCATGACTACATGACTATTAGTTAGTACTTTTATATTCACTTAAAACTAAAGGGAGCCAATGCTCCCTTTATTGTTTCTAAGCTGCGCTAGCTTAATTAACTATCACTGTACATGAGTTAGAATCATGGCTACAGAACTTAAATTAGTTCCACCAACCTTTTGCAGAAATCACTTCAAGGTGATTCAAGCCTTCAGGCAACTTAACTTTTTTACGCGCTGGCTTGGATAAACCGAGTGCTTTTTTGATTGAATTTAGCATAGTCACTCTCCTTAACCTGATTAATGTTATGCAACTTGTTTTAGTTGTTTGAATTTCACATATGGAGAACCCGCAACTTCAAGGTATTTAAATTTCACATATGGAGAGCCTGCAACTTCAAGGAGTTTGAATTTCACATATGGAGAGCCTGCAACTTCAAGGGGTTTGAATTTCACATATGGAGAGCCCGCAACTTCAAGGGGTTTGAATTTCACATATGGAGAACCTTGAAGAGCAAGACTATTTGCTACAAAGCCAATTGAAGATAATAGAGTAACTGTTACTAGGATTCCTTTAATCATTCTAATTCTCTCAGGGTAGTTAATATTGATTTATTATTGACACTAATAGCGCTGATGCACTTGTTGTGCCAATGTTGTAAGTCGATATCAAATTGAGGGTTAAATGATTAGGTAATGTTGCTCTTAGTGTTTGGCTTTACTATGTCTTCTTGAAGTAGCAGAGTAAATTCGGTCTCTTTTATGGCCTTACTAAAAATATAGCCTTGAATTTCTTCACAGTTAAGTGCCCGTAAAATGTTCAATTGTGCAGCTTGTTCTACGCCTTCACCCACAACAGAAAGCCCCATGTTATGGGCGATGGTGATAATAGAATCGACCATTTTGAGATCGCGATCAGATTTATCTATATCGTCAACAAAGGCTTTGTCAATTTTTAAAGTATGAATAGGAAAGCGTTTTAAGTATGAAAGGGACGAGTACCCTGTGCCGAAATCATCGAGTGCTAAACTGACGCCCATTTTAGCCAATTGCTGCATGACAATAATTGCCGTTTCAGGCTGTTTAATGACGGTGCCCTCAGTTATTTCTAATTCAAGATGACATGCAGGGAGTTTAGTGAGTCTTAAAATTGACTCTATTCGTTGTTGAATATCGGGCAGAGCAAATTGACGTGACGATAAATTGACGGCGACTCTGCCGCTGAATATGCCTTGTTCACGCCATTTTTGCGCTGCGAAACAGGCCTTACGTAAGACAATTTCACCAATTTCAACAATCAAACCGTTTTCTTCAGCAAGTGGAATAAAGTCATTGGGGGGAATTAAACCATGTACTGGATGATTTAATCTGACTAAAGCCTCCATACCTGCAATTTTACCGCTTTTAAGATCAACCTTAGGTTGATAATAAACTTCAAATAGATCATCTTTTAAGCCTTCACGTATAAGATTTTCTATTTCTAATTGCCTAATTGCATGTTGGTTCAAGGACTCAGAATAAAACTGGTAGCAATTACCTCCCGCAGACTTAGCATGGTACATAGCAATGTCAGCCTTTCTCAGTAATGCTTGCTCGCTTTGCTCATCTTCTGGGAACAGCACTATACCAATACTTAATCCTAGGACTAGCTGTTCATTGCTAACGTTAAATGCAGGTTTTAGCCCTTCAATAATACGGTTAGCTATTGCTGCACTGGCGCTTATATCTGAACCCTTGTCTAATACAATGGCGAATTCATCTCCGCCTAGACGATAAATACTGGTATTTTTAGGAAGTAAGGACTTAATGCGGGTAGCAACGAGCTTTAATAATATATCCCCAATTTGATGGCCTAGGGAATCATTAATACGTTTAAAATTATCAAGATCAAGCACCATAAGCGCATGAGCTATTTCTCGATTTACTAGGTTATTTAAGGTCACTTGTAAGTTGGAGCGATTTGGCAGTCCAGTTAAGAGATCGTTATTGGTTAGTTTTCTAAGCTCTTCTTCTTGCTGCTTACGTCTTGATATGTCAGAAAAAACACCAACATAATGTGACAATTCGCCTAACTCATCATAGATAGCATCGATAGTGAGCTCCATATGGAAGTGACTGTTATCTCCTCTGGCGGCTTCGACTTCATTTGCCCAGCGACCTTGCTGTTTTAACATGGTTCTGATTTGGGTGGAGAAGGTTTCAGGGTATAAATCAAATGTGAGTAAGTTGTCAATAAAGTCATTTCGGTTACGTAATGAAATTTTACAGCAAGCTTCGTTGACTTCGACAAAACGGTATTCGTTGTCGAGGATAAACATGCCTTCCGAAATGTTTTCAATCGCTTTTTCAAAGAGTTTTAGCTGTTCTTCCTTTTGTTTAAATTGACTAATATTTTTAATCGTTCCAGTCATTCGCAGGGCATTATCTTTGTCATCACGCTCTACAATCTTGGCACGGTCTAAGATCCATACCCAATTGTTGTCTTTGCCTTTTACCCTATATGCAGCTTCAAAATGATCTGTTTCACCATAAAAATGCTTATTGAGTGCTTCACGAACACGTTCTTGATCCATAGGATGTATATTACTCTCTTCATCCGATTTACCTGAACGATGTCCATCACGGGGAAATTCAAGAGCTCCCCAGATATTGGAGCGAAAAATGTTGCCAGTTTCAATGTCCCAGTCCCACATTTCATCACCACTTCCCCAAAGGGAAAGTTTTAATCTTTCTTCGCTGAGCGCTATTTGGCGTTGAACCTCTCGTTTTCTTAAAATTGATTTTGTAATCCCTAGAAATATTATTACTATAATAATAAAATAGATTGACTTTGCTAATGTTGATAGCCACCAAGGTGGTGTAATTATAACTTTTAATTCTTTTATTGGACCATTCTTCTGCGTTAATGAATCAACTGCATAAACTTTGAATATGTACTCACCAGGTGATAAGTTCGTATAGGTTGCTGAGTTTATTTTATTTGATGCTATCCATTCATTTGATAGACCATCCATTTTATAGTAATAAGATGTAGTATAGGGTTCTGATGTTGGTGAGTTAAATGTTATGGTGAATGGATAATCAGAGTATTTTAGTTGTATACTTTTTGATTTACTTATTGAACCTGTGAAATACTCACCATCTCCAGCTATTATGGAATTGAAAACACGTAATCCAGAGATGAAGGTCTCTGGTGGCTGTGAGTTTCTAATATGATCTAAAATTATATCTTTAGATATCAAGCTTAAACCATCAATGCCCCCAAAAAAAATATTTTCATTATCAATGATAACGCTACTTCGAGTATTATACTCGTATTGACTTCCATTATTTGTTGAGAAAATATAATTACTATCACCATCAATTAAAATCATTTGCCCCAGGGATGATGCAAAAATGTAATTGTCCAAAGTTAAGATGGAGTAAATTTCTTTGTTGTCGGAGAAAAGTTTATTTGATTTTTTGCTGATTGGGTTATACTTCATAATTGCAGTTGAAGTGCCGAATATAATTTCATTTCTAAATTTTGTAATGCTATAGGTTAGTTCGTCTGCTATTTTATTAGTTTCACTATCAGTGTAATGATATAGTCCATTTTGGCTTGCTAAATAAATATCAGCATCTGAAATGTAAAGGATTTCAAAAACTGGATCTTTTTTGTTAGTTGTAATTTTTTTTGAAATTAGATTATCTTTTATGATTAAAGCTTTCCCTGAAGCGGTTCCAACTATAATATTTTCATTGTCATTGATTAAGTCAATAGTTGTTATCTGCTCACCTTCTATTATGTTACTTATATCGCCATTGTTATGTAAGAAAATTACACCTTTCTCATTTCCAATGTAAATTCCGTTTTTTGTCATTACGGAGTTTTTATAGCCGGTAATGTCGGTTTGATAAGTTTTTATTAAATTCAAATCTGTGTTGTAACATCGAAGAATACTATCATCAGATGATACTAATATTTTGCTATCAAATGTTTTACTAATGTGCCAAACATTATCCTTTATTAGATCTGTACTTAAAACAAGATTGTTTGACTTTCTTATTATTTCAAAACCTTGGTTGTTCATTCCTATAATGAGATAATCAGCCGTTGAAAATAGATATGTTTCCTTACTTTTTTCTTTCTCCTCTACCGTTTTTCCAATCAGATAGGACTCGTTATTCACCGAGTATATTTTGTTTTTATCTATTCCATAAATGTCACTGTTGGATCGACTTAATAAAGTATATTTTCTGTTTGATAATTTTAATACCCTTTTATCGCTATAGATGTAAAGTCCATTTTCTGTTGATATATATAGGGTTTTATTTTCCTTTTCTATATCAAGTACGTTATCAATAATTTTTACTTTATTACTGCCATTTATTCTGTAAAGTATTCCATCATAACTTTTTATAAATATTTCATCACCAATGTTTAAACTTTTCTTTACTTCGAAATATTCTTTTTCTATGTACTCTGAGCTTAGAACTTTATTTTTTAAGTTGAGGCTAAGTATGCCCTTATTGGTTCCAACTAAAATCTCTTTAGTAAAGTCATTGTTGGATAAACTCCATATCTCACCATTCAAATATTCATTTTTCACATCGATAAATTTAAGTGATTCATCATTTCTATCATATATAGCAAGTCCTTTGTCAGTACCAACTAGTAGATCACCTTCTTCAGTGATTAGCAGGCTACGAATAAAAGAGCTGGGTAAACCAGAAGCGCTATTATCAGCATAAAAGTGTTTAAACTCTTTTCCGTCGAACCGATTTAGTCCGTTAAGCGTGCCAATCCAAATGTAGCCATCATTATCCGTAACGATAGACGTAACAGTGCTTTGGGAAAGTCCTTCTGGGACACCAAAAGATTGTGATTGGAGAATAATAGGAGATTTATCAGAAAAGGGAGATGCGTTTACGTCTTCGAATGCATGCAAGCTAAAAAAAGCGAGCAAGACGATTTTAAAGAGTGCTTTAGGCATAGTGTTTGTTCTTATTATCCGAGGATGCCATGAAACAATTATGTTACATCACTTTTCCAGAAAGTGAGCGGTTTGTCAAAGTGGAGTCTGCAGAAAATCCTTTTAACAGCATGTAGATGCAGTAAAATTGTTCGGTGCTGAAGTGGTAGAACATGGGCTAGCCATGTTTTACATCAGGATTACGTCCAACACTGAAAGATACGACTATAGTTGGACTGATTTGTAGCGGTTCTGTTTGTTTACCTAACTTTGCTCACAAATGTGTGAGCAAAAGTGTTTTTTGTTTAGAAATTAAACTTTTCTGCCGTTTGCTTAAAAACTTTAAGATCCGTGATCATTTTGTCTGACATCAGCGCGGCTTGGGTTCTGTGTTGTTCACCTGTGCTAAATAACACTAAGCGATCGCTGTGCTTAGTACGCATTTTACGCATCATGAATTTGAGTAAATCAGTGCGGGTGAGCTTAGTGATTTCGTCTACGACGAGTTCTCTTTGGTTAAATTGATAATCTCTATTGCCGACACTGACCCAATAACGTTGACTGCGAGTTTTGAGGTTCGCGTCGTGCTCCATGATTTGATTAATCAGACCTACCTTTGTGCTTTCCCATTCTTCGTTGGTGATTTGCATCACTGCATAATTAAAGTCGGCAATAAACTCGTCGATGGCCTCTAATAAATGCAGTGGCCCAGTTGTAGGTGACTGAATATAGAAAATAAGTCCAGGATGACGATTGAGCGGCAGGTAACCTGTGCCTACCATATAGCCCAACTGTTTTTCAGTACGCAGCTCATGGAAGAAGGTGGACGACATAGTGTGATTCAGTAAGCTAAATAGCGCCATTTTTTCAGGTGTTGCCACGGCAGATTGGTAATACACAATAATTGCGCTATCTTGATGATCTATTGCGAGCTCTCTCAGTAACGTGCCTTGGCCTGTTAAATTCACTAATTCTCTGGTGGACTCTGCACTCGGCGTCGAAACTAAAGATAAAATGTGCTCTAAACGTTTGCCGAGAGCTTGTGCTTCAGAGACTAACCAATCCCCATAGACTAACCCTTCAAGGTAGATCTTTTCGTAGAAGGCGCGTACATGGTTATGTAAATCTTCTAGGCTAATATCTTCCAACATTTGTGCCATGCGTGCTGGTTCATAACTGCTTTTTTGCAGAGTAACAGTCAGGCTAGTAAATAATTGTGAAATCGGTTTAGCCTGTGTCTGATTCTGCCAACTGCGCAGTAGCTGAGATTTTATGAGGGCAAAGCGCTCTTCGGTAAAATTGCGCTCTCTGGCTTTATGGATTAATAGCGCTAATAACGTTTCTTGATTGCCGGTAAAGCCCGATAAATGCAGTGTAATTCCGCCTTGATGCGGATAAATGTTATAGCTTAATCCAGCAACTTCGGCCTGATAGGTTGGCTCGGTTAGATAATCGAGTAGCATTTCAACATATAAGCGGGTGAGGGCGGCATGCCTTGGCGTTTTACTTGCCTGCTCTGAATCTAGCGATAAATACATGTGACCTTTTGGCACATTAAACTCATCATCTTTCTTATGCCAAATGCGGTATCCAGTTGATTCTGCAACTATCACTGGCACGTCAACATCGCTCTTATCCGGACGGGCAATCGAGTCGGCGACAATAAAAGGATTTGCAGCCGGTAGCTGTAATTCAGGGCGAATATTGTTCACTTGCCAACGAGCGAGGGACTGTGGCGCAATTGGGCGGACTTTGTACGGCGTGTGATACCAGTTAGCTTTACGATCCGTTTTAACCGATTGGGCGATAAGCTGCAGGCGCATATTCTGTGGCACCATGAGCTCAAGTAGCTCAATGGTTTCAGGGATATCCAGCCCATCCATCCGATAATCGCCAAAGACCAAGTCTTCGACTTCATAGTGATGCATATTGATACTGAGATGGCTGGCTAAATCGAGTGATTTAACTTGCTCTTGATAACGAAACGCCATTTTGAGCAGGTTTGCACGCTCCAAATAACGCCATTCATCTAAGCCTTGGGTTTTGATAAGTTCAATATACTCAAAACAGCAGCTGATAATTTCATCGAGATTGCCTAGCCCTTTATCGGTTAACTGTAAACCGATACTGTAATCCTTGAAGTTATAGCCATTTACACCGCCGCCCGCAGACAAGTTGTTCACTAATCCTTGTTCTTTTAGATACGATAACAGACTGCCATGACTCTCATTGCCTAAAATATGGCTGATATAAGTCAAAGGCTTACGTTTGTAGTAGTGATCAATTCCTGGGAAATTAAAACTGATGCTTAAGCGTTTTTGCTCCTTAAGCGGCACAATATCGATTTGCCTCAACAGTTCTTTTTCTGAAAATAGTGGTACTTGAGGATAGTTTTTCACTAAGTTCAAGTTTCGGATCCCACTAAAATAGTGACAGGCTAAATCTTGTAATTCATCAAGGGAAAGCGGAGCGACTAAGCACAAGGTCATTAAATTGGCGCTGTAATGGCTTTGATAGAAATCGAGTAATTCACTACGTACTTGTGCCTGTTCTCCGCCTAAGGTGACTAAGTTACCCACGGAAAATTTCGAAAATGGATGCAGTGGGTTGACTGTCTCTTTGAGTACTTGATAGGTTCGACGGATATCATCTTTTAGTTTTAAACTAAATTCAGATTCAATAGCTTGGCGTTCTCTATCGACTAAATCTAAATCAAATTTTGGGGCGATAAAAAATTGGCTGAATCTGTCTAAAGAGTCGGCAAACACTTCTTCATTGATGGTGAAAAAGAAGTTAGTGTGCTCTGTGCCTGTCCAAGCGTTATTGCTGCCGCCATGCTGATTAATAAAGGCGTGATACTCGCCTGAGTCTGGGAATTTCTCAGTACCTAGAAAGAGCATATGCTCTAAAAAGTGCGCCATGCCGGGTCTATCTGCGGGATCATCAAAATGACCCACGCCTACAGCCATAGATGCGGCAGCTTGGCTGGCATCTTGATCTTCAACCAATAACACCCTGAGTGCATTATCTAATACAAGATAACGATACTGGCGGTGATCATTTGGACTTTTATATATGGACTGAGAGGCTTGCAAAGAGACACTCCGGTAACGATAGCTTGTTATATATTGATAGTCTTAATGGTTTTTAGCAAATATCTCTTGTGTTTATCGACTAAAGATTAAGTCTTGTGAGGTTTGTTGAAACGGATTTTAGGGCTACAATTGGGATAAAACAAAAACAAGTTTGAGTCGCGAGAGAAGTATGCAGCTATTTTTGATGAGACATGGTGACGCCGGATTTAATGCTCAGTCTGATAGAGACAGAACACTGACCGATGTTGGAAGGCACCATACTGTGTTGATGAGCAACTGGCTAGCTCGCAGTGTGGCTGATTTCGATCTTGTTTTAGTTAGTCCTTACTTACGAGCACAGCAAACGTGGCAGGAACTGAGTCAGCATTTTCCTGAGCCGCGTAAGTGGCTAGTCGCCGATGATCTTGTACCTTCTGGCGATCCCGCCAATGTAGCCGCCTTGGTTGTGGCTTATGCTGAGTTATACAAGGCGGATAAAGTACTCGTGATTGCTCACATGCCGTTACTGGGCTACTTAGTCAGTGAGTTAGTGGCTGGCGTTGAGCCGCCATTATTCGCGACGTCAGGCATTACGCTCATTGATAAACATGCCGAGCAAGCCTCAATCGTGTGGCAGCACGCCCCCCATAGTATTAGCTAATCTAGGTTAATATCTCTATTTACAAAACAAACGGCCCACATTAAATGGGCCGTTTGTTTTCAGCTAAATAGTAAATGTTAAAGCCTAAGCCGATAGCGAGCTAACGTCTATGCGGTTGCTCACCAATATCAATCAGCACTAATAACGCCGCATCGCCGCCCCATTCTTTAGGGGCCTGATGGAAAGCCTTCACCATAGGATGCTGCACTAACCACATGGGAACTTGTTGTTTCAATATGCCACTGCCGTAACCATGCATAATGCAGCAGCACAGGCTTTGCTGTTTAACGCAGGCTTGGATCAGTGCCGCTAACTCAAGTTTGGCTTCCGATTGGCGATAGCCGTGCAAATCCAGCAGCAAATCTGGCTGGTAATCCCCACGTCTGAGGCGCTTGAGCTCTAAACTGTCAACACCTTCTTCTAACCAACGCATCGGCCCTTGTACAGGCAGTAGTGGCTGATAAGTATCTGAGAAATAACTGTTAGCATGCAGTTGCTGCTCTTTCAGTTCTATTTCTTGTTTGGTTTTTAAGGGCATGCGAAAGTGTCGCTTATTTTGCGTGATGGGTTTAATTCCATCAATAAGCGCTGAGAACATCGCCAAGCCTTCTTTGTCGTCGTCTTTATTCATGGCGGGTATTCTATTGAATCCTATGGTTTCTGAATAGAGTTCAGTTACAATGTTTGCGAACAAACTAGCGGGAGCACGTTTTGGATAAGATCTTTGTAGATGAAGCTGTGACAGAATTACGTACTATTGGCGATATGTTACGTTGGGCCGTGAGCCGTTTTAACGATGCCAATGTGTATTATGGTCATGGTACTGATAATGCGTGGGATGAAGCCATCGCCTTAGTTTTCCATGCCTTACACTTACCCGAAGAAATCGGTCAGCAAGTGATTTTAAGTAACTTGACCAGCAGTGAAAAGCATAAAATTGTCGAGTTGATCATTCGTCGGGTGAGAGAACGCTTACCTGTGCCTTACTTGACCAACAAAGCGCGTTTTGCTGGGCTTGAGTTTTACGTCGATGAGCGCGTGTTAGTGCCACGTTCACCGATTGCCGAAATGATCGCTAATCGTTTTAGCCCTTGGTTATATAACAAGCCAGTCACACGTATTTTAGATTTATGTACTGGCAGCGCTTGTATCGCGATTGCCTGTGCCTATGAATTTGAAGACGCCGAAGTCGATGCGCTGGATATCAGCGAAGATGCCTTAGATGTGGCGCAAATCAATATCGAAACCTTAGGTGTGATGGACAGAGTATTCCCGATGCAATCGGATCTGTTTTCGGCCATCCCAGAAGGGCCTCAGTATGATTTGATTGTTTCAAACCCACCTTATGTGGATGCTGAAGACATTGGCGACATGCCTGATGAATATCATCATGAGCCTGCCATTGGTTTAGCCTCAGGTCGCGACGGCTTAGATTTAACCAAGCGTATACTCGCCAATGCCGCGCAATACCTCACACCAACGGGTTTACTCGTAGTCGAAGTCGGTAATTCTATGGTGCATTTGATTGAGCAGTTCCCAGAAGTGCCATTCACTTGGATTAACTTTGAAAATGGTGGCGATGGCGTATTCGTATTGACCCGCGATCAACTGGTCGAAAATCAGTCAGTGTTCGGCATTTATCGCGACGCACAATAGCCTAAGATAGCAAATTAGGTTGAGACTTTTCCCGCTGCCAGTTAGGCTTGCAGCGGGAAAATAAATTGTCCAGTACTCGCTGGGCGCGGAGCGATGAACAAATAACCTAAGGTGTACAAAGCGGATGTCTGGAAACAGTATTGGTCAAAATTTTGTAGTGACGACGTTTGGTGAGAGTCACGGTGTTGCACTGGGTTGCATTATTGATGGTTGCCCACCAGGGCTTGAATTAACCGAAGCCGATATGCAGCATGATCTTGACCGCCGTCGCCCAGGGACATCCCGATATACCACGGCCCGCCGTGAGCCCGATGAAGTGCGGATTTTATCCGGCGTTTTCGAAGGTAAAACCACGGGCACCTCGATTGGACTCTTGATTGAAAATACCGATCAACGCAGTCAAGATTACTCTAATATCAAAGATTTATTTCGCCCTGGGCACGCCGATTATACCTACCAGCAAAAGTACGGTATGCGTGACTACCGCGGTGGTGGCCGCTCTTCAGCCCGTGAAACTGCGATGCGGGTTGCGGCGGGTGCTGTGGCTAAAAAGTATTTAAAGCAAGTTCACGGTATCGAGATCTACGGCTATATGTCGCAGCTGGGTCCTATTTGTGCGCAGACCATTGATCTTGACCAAATCGAGCAAAATGCCTTTTTCTTCCCCGATGCTAGCAAGCTGGAAGCGCTCGATGAATACATGCGTGAGCTGAAAAAATCCGGTGACTCGATTGGCGCGAAAATCTCCGTTATCGCGACAGGTGTGCCAGTGGGTTTAGGTGAGCCAGTATTTGATAGACTCGATGCCGATATCGCCCATGCGCTGATGGGTATTAATGCCGTCAAAGGTGTTGAGATTGGTGATGGTTTTGGTGTCGTGACGCAAAAGGGCTCCGAAGGGCGTGACTTAATGTCGCCGCAAGGCTTTGAATCTAATCATGCGGGCGGTGTACTCGGTGGGATTTCGTCGGGTCAGCCGATCATTGCCCATATTGCCTTAAAACCCACATCAAGCATCAGTGTGCCGGGCCAAAGTATGACGGCGCAGGGTGAAATGGCCGAAGTTGTCACTAAAGGTCGTCACGATCCCTGTGTTGGGATCCGCGCAGTACCGATTGCCGAAGCTATGCTTGCCATTGTGTTGATGGATCACTTATTAAGACACAGAGCGCAAAATCAGGATGTGCGTAGTCATACGCCAGTGCTTGGTATGCGATAAGTGGCATGAAATAGCTGGTATGCGATAACGATACAATGAGTAGCATGAGATAAATGGAATGCGTTAATGTCAACTTCTTCTAGCACAAGCCGGCAATTGCGCTGGCTTTGTGCCTGCTATTTTTTCTTCTTTTCTATTCTCGGCACTATGGTCCCTTATCTTGGGGTCTTCTTCGAAAATCGCGGTTTTAATCCTCAAGAAATTGGTTTTTTACTCGCCATCCTGATGGCGACGCGCATTGTTGCGCCGAATGTGTGGGCTAAAGTGGCTGACCGTACTGGGATGCGCGCCGAGCTGATCAAAATGGGCGCGGGAGCCGCCGCGCTGGCGTATTTGAGTTTCTTCTACCATGGTGGTTTTGTGTATATGGCGCTGAGTTTGGCCTTATATACCTTCTTTTGGAATGCAATCCTCGCCCAGCTTGAAGTGATCACCTTAGAAACCTTAGGCGAGAATGCCAGCCGCTACGGTCAAATTCGCAGTTGGGGTAGTGTCGGTTATATTTGTCTTGTTGTCGGTGCGGGCTTTGCCATTGGTCAGTGGGGCACTGAGGTGTTGCCTTATATTGGTTTGTCATTATTTATTGGCATGTTAGCCAGTGCGTTGCCATTACCAGCAAATCGTTTAGTGCGCGACACCAGCCAAGTGCGGCCGCCATTGCAATGGAATCGGGCGATTATTTGGTTCTTAGTCTCGGCGATGTTGCTGCAAATGAGCGCGGGACCTTTCTACGGCTTCTTCGTTTTATATTTAAAGCAAGCGGGTTACTCCGAATCCTCGGCGGGCATATTTGTCGCCCTTGGCGCAATGGCCGAGATCGTGATGTTTATGTTCGCGCCGCGTTTACTCGGCCGCTATGGCGTGAATACCTTATTGATTGTCAGCATCGGCATGACTTGTCTACGTTGGTTATTGGTTGCTTTTGGGGTAGATAGCGTGTTGTGGCTTGGTTTTAGCCAATTATTACATGCCTTTACCTTTGGTTTAACCCACGCCGCATCGATTCAATTTGTGCATAAACATTTCGATGCGAGTCACAGAAGCCAAGGTCAAGCCCTGTATGCCAGCTTAAGTTTTGGGGTTGGCGGCGCGCTCGGTACTTGGATTTGTGGCTTTATTTGGGGCGATGGTAGCGGGGCGGTTTGGTCTTGGGTATTTGCCGCAGTATGCGCCTTTGCCGCTATGCTGGCGGTATTCTTTATCCCTAAGGATAAACCGAGTGTTGTAGCCCATACGGCCTAGTCATATCCATTAAGATAAAAAATATAAAAATCAAAAGATTGTGTTAAGTGAGGTAAAGGTGATTCGGTTTCGTTTAGGGTTAGTTGTCAATCCGTTGGCTGGCTTAGGTGGCAGTGTTGGTCTTAAGGGCAGCGATGGCGTTGCCGAAGAAGCGCTCGCCTTAGGCGCTGAACCCAAAGCCGCCTTGCGTATGATGCAGGCCCTCGAGGTTATCCGTGATTATAGTGATGACATTGAAGTCATTACTGCTTCAGGCATCATGGGTGAAGACGCCGCTAAAACACTCGGTTTTACCACGCGAGTGGTGTATCAAACTCCGGATAAAACTCAGGCACTGGATACGCAGGCCGTTGTGCGTGCGCTGCTGGATGAACCGCTGGATTTACTCCTTTTTGCCGGTGGCGATGGCACGGCCCGCGATGTTTACTCCGTATTTGAACAAGCCACTATCGACGACAAACTCCCTGTGCTCGGTGTGCCTGCTGGGGTGAAAATTCATTCCGGCGTTTACGGCATTACGCCCCATGCGTCTGGCATGGTGGTCAAGATGTTACTCGATGGCGAACTTGTCAGTTTGATGTCCGCCGATGTAATGGATATTGATGAAGTGGCTTTTCGCCAAGGCACAGTGCGCGCTAAACGCTTTGGTGAGCTCTTAGTGCCCGCCGAGCCGCGTTATGTGCAAGCGGTGAAGATGGGCGGTAAGGAAGTCGATGAACTCGTGCTGGCCGATATCGCCGCCGATGTGATCAATCAAATGGAAGATGAACTGTACATCATGGGCTCTGGCAGTACGGTTGCCTTTGTGATGGAAGAGTTAGGCCTCGATAATACCCTGCTCGGTGTTGATCTTATTCAAAATAAAAGTTTAGTCGGCAGTGACTTAACCGCGAACAAATTACTCGAACTGACCCAAGATAAGCCGACTAGGTTGGTGATCACTCTGATTGGCGGTCAAGGCCATATCTTAGGGCGCGGTAATCAACAATTGTCGCCCGAGCTCATTCGGCGCATCGGAAAAGACAATATTATTATCCTTGCCACAAAAACTAAGCTAAAAGCACTTGATGGACGACCACTAATTGTGGATAGTGGCGACCCTAAATTAGATAGCGAGCTTGGCGGCTATTATAAAGTGACGACGGGCTACCATGATTACGTCATGTATCAGGTGGCCAATCCAGATTTATTGGTCGCAGCAGATGTGTCGGCCAATCCAGTATTAATGGAGAGTTAGACCCATGTTAGAGCATTACGAAGACGCATTAGAACAGTGGATCGCCAGCGTTGTTAGTCATGGTGATGACGATGCTTTGTTTGCCTGTGGCTACTTACAGGGCCATGTGGCCGTAGTGTTGTCCCAATTGGAAGCACAGGGTGAAACGGATCTTGATGCTTTAATGCTAAAAATGACTGACTGTCTAGCACTCGCGCGCCAAGAATTAAATGATGCCGATTATGCCTTGGTTGAACAGGCATGGGCACAGCTGCAGGTAAAGATTATAGGCGAATTGGATGTTGCCTAGCTCCCAGCCGATGACTGACAACGAGCACGTGACTAATGCCGAAGTAACGAGTGTAGAAATGCCGAGTGCTGAATTAGCCAGTGAGCAAGCTCTCGATGCTAGCGCGGTATTTATCGGTTTAGTGAATCCTAAAACACCCGTTAACGTCGGTGGCATTATGCGCGCATCGGGTTGTTATGGCGTCGATGGCGTATTTTACACTGGCAGGCGCTACGAGTTAGCCGCGCGTTCGGGTGCTGTGCAATACCATGTCGATACTAAAGATGCTGGCGAGCGCATTCCGCTCACGGGCGTTACTTCATTGTTAGCCGCGATTCCGGCGGGCACTCAGCTTATCTGTGTCGATTTGGTGGTGGGCGCAACGCCGCTGCCGGAGTTTGTCCATCCCGCAAAAGCCTTTTATGTGTTTGGTCCTGAAGATGGCACCATTGGCCAAGAGATTATCGATAAAGCCGATGCCGTAGTGTATGTGCCTACGGTCGGGTGTATGAATCTTGCCGCATCGGTCAATGTGCTGCTATACGACAGATTGGCTAAATCTCACCGTGAGGCTGCAAGCCTGACATCGAGCCTAGCATCTGGTCTACCTTCGAACTTAAGCGGCGATGCACTCATCCGTCAGAGTCGTGATAACAACAATCGTACTCGGGTGAAAGTGGCCAGAGCGCCGCGAAAACCTCGACATGTTGAATCCAGTAGTGTCGGGTCTAGCAGCCTTGAACCTAGCAGCATTGATAACGCGATAGCCATCACAGCAGCTTAATTGGTTTAAAAATAACATTTTTAAAAAGGGATTAAGCCATGGCTTAATCCCTTTTTTATAGCGCTCAAAAACGTTATTTTTCTAGCGATTGATTGCCTAGAGCGCTTTGCCCTTGAGCAATTTTCGCAGCCACATACGATTAGGGTTGAGTTTACACAGAGTCGCTTTATCGAGCGGTATTGGTTCGCCGCAAAGCTGCGCCGCGAGACATTCGGCGGCAAGTGGTCCAGAACTTAACCCCCGTGAGCCTAACCCGCCGAGAATATACAGCCCTTCGTGCACCGGCGCTGGCGTGGTTTGCCAGTAGTGGCGACTTTCTTTCGTGAGTTGATGCTCTGCATAATCCTTAATAATTTGTGGCACATCGGGCGCGCAGCCCATCATAGGGAAATGATCCCGCGTCACCATACGCACGCCAACGCGAGCATTGTTGCCACTCATGTCGATATCTTCAAGCCAAGGCTGATTGGGATAACTCTCGTGCATTTTGGCGAGGTTTTCTTGCTGCTCCTGCGGGCAAAAATCTAAATGCTTAGGTTCTTTAACGTAACTCGCGCCAAGGCAGTGGAGTCCTTCGTGACTCGGGGTTAAATAACCGTTGGCGCACAGTACAGTCGCGAGCTGACTCAATTGAAATTGAGCGGGCACATGGCTGACTTGGCCGCGAAAAGGGCTAATTTGTAATTTGTTGCTGGCATCAAATTGCGTGAGCGCTGCGCCATTGGCGAGCACAAGTTGTGCAAAGGGGCCAAAGCGATGCTTAGCGGTGATTAAATACCAACCTTCACTTTGATGCTCAATTTCAAGGATCTTAGTCTCCAAATGGAGTTTGACCTCGGTAAGCTGCTGCGCTTTTTGTATTGCGGCTTCGGCATATTCGTACGGACAAACCCAGCCAGCCAGCGGATAGAAAAAGCCTGATTTGTCAATATTAATGTTCGCAAGAGAATTGGCCAGTTTCGCATCGACTCGATAGGCTATTTCACTTGGCCAGTTCTGGCTTTGAATAATTTTATCGAGTCGTAATTGGCTGCGTTCATCGTGGGCGGTTTGCAATACCCCGCAAAAGTCATGGGAAATCGGCGTTTGATTTGGGGCGGGGGCAGATGTCAGCGCTTGTACTCGACGGCGGCTAAATAAAAATGCTTGCTGGAAGAAGCGGCTTAATTCATCATTTTCCGGTGTCAGCAGCGGATAAATCGCCCCTTGGCGATTGCCCGAGGCGCCTTGGCCAAGCTTGGCATCTTTACAAAAGAGCTGCGTACTTTGGCCGCGTTCCGCCAAAGACAGTGCCAAATGCGCCGAGGCTAACCCGCCGCCTATGATGGCAATCGAGCTGGGCCCGTCCGAGGGTAAGATTGCAGCCATAGGATTAAAGGCATAGGCTTTAGCATCTTGCTGGCGTAAGACGTGGCGCTCGTGTAACAAAATGGCATCAGGCTGATGGTTTGTCTGTATTGCAGCGCAGGTAAAATCCCTCTCCTCAAAGCCGCAGGCTTGGAAACGGCTCACAGGAGTTTCGCTTAATCCGCTTGATTCGTTTAATCCAATAGTTGCCACAGTGGCGCCATCGTCACTGAGTTTTGCCATCTGCCAATGGATCTGCTGATTTAACCCATTTTGTAGATGGGGCAATACCAGCCAGTGCTGAACGGGGTGAAGCGGAGAATGGATGAGTGAACAGAGCTGGGATTGAATATCACCAAAGTGCAGGTCGATTGTGATACGACCGTCATCAAAAATTAATCTCTGGCAACCTATAATAGCCGTCGGCTCTGTATGAAGTAAGCGTTGGGCAAGTGGCTCAAGTTCAGGCACTTTGGTTAAACAGGCGGATTGATCCCAAAGTAATTTAAGTTCGTAAGCATTAATCGGATTGGGTTCGAATACGTTAAGGAGTAATCGTTGCTTAGGGTTCGTCTGAGTGCGCCACCAAGATAAGAGTTCAAGCCCGTTGCCTAAACCTATTTGCCCTAATACTAAGAGTTTTTGCTGTGAATGAGCCTCAAATACCCGCTGCTGATAAATGCTCAACTTGCTGAGATAGTGTGCATCAGTGTGAGCTGTTGCGGGATAAAGGTTGATTAATTGCGGGTAATCGCGCTTAATTTGGCAAGGTTTATTGGGCTCTGCAGTCAAAGAAATTTACTCTCGGTCTCATAATTGGCATTATTTTACTCGCCTTTATGGAAAGCTGACCACTTAATTGAGTCAAAACAGATACTATTGGCTCAGCGAAAAGTAGGTACTGACATGTACACAATGGATAGCAATAAAATGAAAAGAGTCGTGATCACCGGAATGGGTGTTGTTTCAAGTATCGGTAATAACAAGCAAGAAGTGACCGAGTCACTGAAAGCGGGCCGCAGTGGTATTACGCATTCAGCTCAGTTTGAAGAGATGCAATTACGTAGCCATGTATGGGGTGACATCAAGTTAAACCCTGCTGAGCATATCGATCGTAAGGCATTGCGTTTTATGGGTGATGCGGCAGCTTATGCCTACATTGCTATGCAAGAAGCGGTTGCCGATGCCAATTTAACTGAAGAACAGTATTCAGATCCGCGCGTAGGGCTGATTGTGGGTACAGGCGGCGCATCATCGTCTAACCAAGTACAATCTGCCGATACATTGCGTGAAAAAGGCGTTAAACGCGTAGGTCCGTATATTGTGCCTCGCATCATGTCGAGCACGGCCAGCGCTTGTTTAGCAACGCCATTTAAAATTAAAGGCATGAATTATTCTATCAGTTCAGCCTGTGCAACTAGCGCCCACTGTATTGGTCATGCCGTTGAACTTATCCAAATGGGTAAGCAAGACATGGTGTTTGCCGGTGGTGCTGAAGAAGTGGATTGGACACTGACCATGGGCTTCGACGCTATGGGCGCACTGTCAACCAAGTACAATGCCACACCAGAAAAAGCCTCTCGTACCTATGATGCAGACCGTGATGGTTTTGTGATTTCTGGTGGCGGCGGTATTTTAGTGGTTGAAGAGTTAGAGCATGCTCTGGCTCGCGGCGCAAAAATTTACGCTGAAGTGATTGGTTATGGCGCGTCTTCAGACGGTTATGACATGGTGGCGCCATCGGGTGAAGGCGCTGTGCGTTGTATGCAAATGGCGATGATGGATGTCGATACCCCAATCGATTACATCAATACTCACGGCACTTCAACGCCAGTAGGCGACGTGCGTGAATTAGAAGCGCTACGTGAAGTTTTCAAAGACAAGTGCCCACCGATTGCATCGACTAAGTCTATGACAGGTCATGCATTAGGCGCCGCAGGCGTACATGAAGCGATTTACAGCTTAATCATGATGGAAAACAGCTTTATTGCCCCAAGCATCAATATCGAAAATCTGGACGAAGCGGCGAAAGATATGCCTATCGTGCGTGAATATCGCGATGCTGAGCTGACTACAGTCATGAGTAACAGCTTTGGTTTTGGCGGTACAAACGCCACGCTAGTGATGCGCAAATTCAAATAAGTTTGTTTATCAAACACGATAGAAGGGAAGCTTAGGCTTCCCTTTTTTATGGGCGTTTTTTGTAAACTTGTTGCATCGACAAGGATTTATCCCATTAGTCTTGTTAGAATACCGAGCATCTTGATGCCTTCCATTCCCACTTTTTTAGATCAGGTGCCCATGAAGATTTTAGTCGATGAAAATATGCCCTATGTTGAACCGTTATTTGGCGATCTCGGGGAAATTATTCCTGTTAATGGCCGCACGTTAACCGCAGCGCAAGTGCGCGATGCCGATGTGTTATTAGTGCGCTCAGTCACCAAAGTGAATGCCGAGTTGCTCTCGGGCAATCATCAACTGAAGTTTGTCGGCAGTGCCACTATAGGCACAGATCATGTGGATTTAGCCTACCTTGCCGAGCATAATATTCCCTTCTCTAATGCACCAGGTTGCAATGCGACTGCGGTTGGGGAGTTTGCTTTTATCGCTATGCTGGAGCTAGCGCAGCGCTTTAATTCGCCGCTTAAGGGCAAGGTCGTCGGCATAGTGGGCGCGGGCAACACTGGCACTGCAACGGCAAAATGTTTGCAAGCCTATGGTATTAAGGTGTTGCTTAATGATCCCATCAAAGAGAAACAGGGCGATCCGCGCAGTTTTGTGAGTTTAGACACCATTATGGCGCAGGCCGATATCATCAGTTTGCATGTGCCAATCACGCGCACGGGCGAGCATAAAACCAAACATTTATTCGATGAGGCGCGCTTAAAGGCGCTCAAACCCAATACTTGGTTAGTTAATTGCTGTCGTGGCGATGTGATAGATAACAAAGCACTTGTCAGAGTTAAACGCCAGCGTGATGATCTTAAATTAGTGCTCGATGTGTGGGAAGGCGAGCCAACACCGATGCCTGAACTCGTACCACTGGCTGAATTTGCCACCCCGCATATTGCAGGTTACAGCTTAGAAGGTAAGGCGCGTGGCACTTTTATGCTCTATCAAAAGCTGTGTCAGTTACTTAATATTACTGCCGATAAAAGTCTGCTGGATCTCTTGCCAAGCTTTAACATTAAGGCGGTCGAACTTGCGACTGCGCCGAATGAAAAAGCGTTATTACAGCTCGCGCGTTTTGTCTATGATTTGCGCGATGATGACAAGATGTTCAGAAATACATTCTTAAATGAGAATGGCTTCGACACTATGAGAAAAAATCACCAACATAGACGCGAATTTAGTGCATTGGCGCTGGCTTATGACGGTCAATCTGAGGTAGATTGGTTGTCCAATTTAGGTTTTTCAGGAGTCGGTCAGTAGCTATGTCACAGGAATTTAATGTTGTCGTTTTAGGTGCATCGGGCGCAGTGGGTCAAACTATGATAGAGATCCTCGAAGAGCGTAATTTCCCGGTTGCCAATTTGTACCCTTTAGCCAGTAGCCGCAGCGCCGGTGAAACGGTCAGCTTTCATGGCAAACAAATTACCATTCTCGACGTAGAAACCTTCGATTGGACCCAAGCTCAAATTGGTTTCTTCTCTGCAGGTGGTGATGTTTCCGCCAAATGGGCACCGATTGCCGCTGAAGCAGGCTGTGTTGTGATTGATAACACCTCTCACTTTAGATACGACATCGATATTCCTTTGGTTGTACCTGAAGTGAATCCGCATGCTATCGCTGATTTCCGCAATCGCAATATCATTGCTAACCCAAATTGCTCAACCATTCAAATGCTGGTGGCACTTAAGCCTATTTATGATGCCTATGGTATCAGCCGCATTAATGTGGCAACGTACCAGTCAGTATCGGGCACAGGTAAAAAAGCCATTGAAGAATTAGCGCATCAGTGCACTAAATTATTGCAAGGTTTACCTGCTGACGCTGAAGTCTATCCAAAACAAATTGCTTTTAACGTATTGCCACAAATCGATAAATTTATGGATAACGGCTATACCAAAGAAGAAATGAAAATGGTCTGGGAAACCCAGAAGATTTTCGGTGACGATGAGATTTTAGTGAATGCGACTGCCGTACGTGTGCCTGTGTTTTATGGTCACTCGGAAGCCATTAATATCGAAACTCGTCAGCCTGTTGATGCCGAAGACGTTAAAGCTTTACTGCGTAATGCCGAAGGAGTGGTATTGTTTGAATCCGATGATGATTATCCAACAGCAGTGACAGATGCCGCAGGAACCGATCCGGTTTATGTGGGTCGCATTCGTAAGGATATTTCTCATTCTCACGGGATTAACTTGTGGGTCGTGTCAGACAATATTCGTAAAGGCGCAGCCTTGAACAGTTTGCAAATTGCCGAGATCTTAGTGAGAGATTATTACTAAGCATTAGATTGCATTTGATGCCCATTGAAAAGCCTGCTGTCAGCAGGCTTTTTTTGTTTTACAATTGTGAACAGTAGCAGGGCGGGGATTTCTGGTTTATAGTAATCTCAATAAATACAATTGCCTAAAGCCTGTTATCAGTGAGATAACTTTATAGCGCTTCAAAGGGAAGGATTGATGAAATTTCGCACTTCGTATCTTGTGGGTCTAATGGCCACTGTTTTAGCTGTTTCTTCTACCGCTTATTTTATTGATCCCGCCGTTGCTGCAGATACACCAAGATTAAAACCCTTAAAAATCATGGGGCCAGACGGACAGATTCGTCAAGTTAACCATCAATATGGTCCAACGACATCTAAAGACACTTTTTGGAGCATAGCGCAAAAAGTCCGTCCTGATGCCAGTGTTAGCGTCTATCAGGTGATGGCCGCCTTATACGATGCTAACCCTCATGCGTTTAACTCTGCCAGTTATAACAGTTTAGAACGCGGTATGATCCTGCTCATTCCGTCTAAAGAAGTCATGCTGTCGATCCCCAATCGTATGGCGATAGCCAGAGCAGAGCAAAGTGATAGACAATCTCGGGCTCCGGCGAAAGCAACATCTAAACCGCCAGCTAAGGTGACGACAGCTAAAGCGCCAGTCACGGCTCCTGCGGTGATTGTTGAAACGAAAGTGACACCACCTAAAGCAGTTGCTGAAACACCTGTTCCAGAAAAGCCCAAGATGCTGAGTTCAGATGTGACGGCGCGGTTAGAAGCGGCAGAAAGCAAAAATCTGTCATTAACCGATGAATTAGCCCGCACGCAAGATCAACTGTCAGTGCGCACTTCAGATGTTGAAGCGCTAAAAGTTAAAGTTGAAGAATTAAATCAACGGATTGCGGTGCTGGAAGAAACACTTCAAGCCAGTAAACTACAAAACCAAGCCTTGAAAGCCGAAGTTGAAGCTGCGCAAGTGCCAGAGACGACAGCTGTTGAAGCTGAAGTAGAGGCAGAGGCACCTATTGAGCCCGATGACTTGTGGCGCAATATCCTTAATAATCCTGTGTTATTGATTGCCGCGGCTGTGATCCCTGCCTTGTTCTTACTGCTTGCTGTGTTCTGGTTCCTGCGCCGTAAACGCAATAAAGAACGTCGTGAAATGCAGACACAAGAAGCGGTTATGGCCGCCGGTGCCGCTGGGATTGCGGGTACCGCCATCATGGACATGGATGATGACGATTTAGACGATATGGCGGTACATTTAGATTCTGACCATGCGGACTCCATCGATAGTCTTCTTGATATGGGCAGTGTCGATTTACAACCTGAGCAAGATTTGACTGACTCCCACGATCAGATGGATATGGCTTCTGAAATGTTTGTCGATCCGGGGATCTCTGCCGAACCTGAAGCCGAGGATGAAGGACAGTCCCTCGATGATCTGTGGGCCGAAGCCATGGGCGATCAGGAAGAGGATATTGTTGAGGAGAAACCTAAATCTGGCAATATTCTTGAGGAAGCCGATCTTGATGCACTATTAGCGGGCCTAGGTTCTGACGACAGCACTTCTGAAGACAGCACCGAAGCCGAAGAGGATTTAAGTGAATTAGAGCGTAACTTTGCGAGCGATTTAGCTCAAGAAGATGACAGTAATGATATTACTTCTAAGCTGAATAATGTTGAAGTCGCAGACACTAAACCTGCCGACGAAGCCATCGCGGATGACGATGATCTTGATGCATTACTTGCCGAGTTTAGTGTTCCTGCTGAAGATATTGAGACTGCACAAGCGCCTGCACCAGACGTTGTTGCGTCTGATGATGAAGATCTCAGTGCTGCCATCGCGGCAGAACTCGGTGATGAGCTAGATGATGAACTTAGCGGAGAAGACGTTGATGATATCGATGCCTTATTAGCTGATTTCGATAAACCAACGCCAGCCGCTAAACCTGAAGTCGAGCCTGATCTTGGCGCTGAAATTGCTGCTGAACTAGATGCGGAGCTTAATGAACTGGGCGTAGAAGACACCGATGACATCGATGCCCTGTTAGCCGATTTCGATAAACCTGCAGAACCTGAAGTTGAACCTGATCTCGGCGCTGAAATTGCCGCAGAGCTAGACGCTGAGCTTAATGAACTGGGCGTAGAAGATACCGACGACATTGATGCCCTGTTAGCCGATTTCGATAAACCAGCAGAACCCGAAGTTGAACCCGACCTCGGCGCTGAAATTGCCGCAGAGTTAGACGCTGAGCTTGATGAACTGGGTGTGGAAGATACCGATGATATTGATGCTCTGTTAGCGGATTTTGATAAACCGACACCAGCGGCTGAACCTGAAGTCGAGCCCGATATTCGTGCTGAAATTGCCGCTGAGTTAGACGATGAGCTTAATGAATTAGGCGTAGAAGAATCCGATGATATTGATTTACTACTGGCGAGTTTTGATGCTGAGCCTGAACTCAAAGTCGATACAGAAGATGATGATCTCAGTGCAGAAATTGCCGCAGAATTAGAAGCTTCGTTACCGGAAGACATAAAAGGTGAAGCGTCAGGTGATGATTTAGATGCACTCTTAGCTGAGTTTGATGTGCCGGAGCAATTGGATGCCGATGAAGATGAATTCGACTTCGATATGGAAACGGCGCAGCTCGATTCAGAAGACAATTCAGTTGACGAAGATAATTTACTTAAAGGCATTGGTGCGGCTCACTCTATCGATGGCACCGATGATACTTTTACATTAGTCGAGGAATTGAGTGACGATAACGACGCTGATGTATTAGCGACGGCCGCAGTCACTTTGGCCGCTGCTGCAGCCGCGGCCAGTGTTAAAGAAAAAGAATCTTCTTTCTTTAATGATTTAAAAGCCAATAAGAGCAAAGATCCCCATGTGCTCGATTGGGACTCAGAGCTAGATTTTGCGCCTAAGGCTAAGCCTGCGGCAACGCAAGCAGATGTAACGGCTAATGATGTTGAGCCTAAAAAAGATGCCACCGCGCTGGATTATGCTTCTCAAGAGAAGCCCATTAAGGCTACGCGTAACGATATTGATTTTAGTGAAGATTTTAAACTTGATATCAAAGAAGACGCGGATGATTTGGACCTTGAGCAAGGGCTAGACTTAAGTGACGATAATGTGCTCGCCGCTTTTACAGCCAATACAGATTATGACGATGAAGATGTGTTGACGTCGGAAGACAGTTTCTCTCTGGTCGATGATCATAATCTTACCGTCGATGAAGCCTTGGCTGCACTCGATGCCCAGGAGTCACGAAAAGCGCAGAAAAAGTTTGTTCCTGACCATGATTTAACCAGTTTTCAAAATGAAAACGGTTTTATCGACATCGACAAGTTGCTGAATGATGCCGATGAAGAGGGCGCAGATACCGATTTGTATTCGGAAGTTGACGTTGAGATGAGTGATGTCGGTGCCTTAATCGGTGATGCCGCGATGATCGATGTTGATGATGAAGAAAACTCAGTCAACGCTAAGCTGGATTTAGCGCGTGCTTATATCGAAATTGACGACAGCGACAGTGCGAAAGCCCTGCTCAAAGAAGTGCAAATTGACGGTAACGAGCGCCAGCAGGATGAAGCAGGACGTTTGCTCAAAGAGATTAGTTAATCCCGATTGAGAGTGTTTCAATCTAACGGCGCCTTTAGCGCCGTTTTTTTTATGGGCTGCTGTGATAAAATGCGCCGCTAAATCAATTGTGAGGATAAGTGGATGCGGATTGCATTAGGTATTGAATATGACGGTAATGGTTATTTTGGCTGGCAACGTCAGGCCGAAGTCGATTCAGTACAAGGGCAATTAGAACGGGCGTTATCGATAGTGGCTAATGAGCCTATCGGCGTCTTCTGCGCTGGCCGTACCGATGCGGGCGTGCATGCCACTGGCCAAGTGGTTCATTTTGAAACCAATGCCATTCGTAATGAAGGCGCATGGACCTTAGGGGTGAATGCTAATTTGCCCGACAATATTGCCGTACGTTGGGTCAAAGAAGTCGACGACAGTTTCCATGCGCGCTTTTCGGCCACCGCCAGACGCTACCGCTATGTGATTTATAATCACACTTTTCGCCCTGGGATTTTACGCCATGGTGTAAGCCATTATCACGGCAATATCGATGCTGACAAAATGCACCAAGCGGCACAGGCACTCTTGGGTGAGCAGGATTTTACCAGCTTTCGCGCTGTCCAGTGTCAGTCGAAAACACCGTTTCGTAATGTGCATTGCGTTAATGTCACGCGCCAAGGTATGTATGTGATTGTTGATATCGCCGCGAATGCTTTCTTGCATCACATGGTGCGTAATATTGTCGGTTCATTGTTAGAAATCGGTCTAGGTAATCAGCCACTGACTTGGATGGGCGATTTGCTCGCGTTAAAAGACAGAAACCAAGCCGCAGCAACGGCTAAACCCCATGGACTCTATTTAGTTGATGTGACTTATCCAGAACAATATCAATTACCTAAGCTCGCCCTTGGGCCATTATTCATGTTGGATTGAAAAGATCTTATTTGAGAGATAATCGAATACGAGGATATACGGACATGCTTACAGTACCAGCGTCAAATGCAGCATTGGAACAGTGGTTGGATTATTTGCTATCTATACATCCAACCGAAATCGATATGGGGTTAACCCGTGTCTCTAAGGTCGCGCAAACCCTTGGTCTTTTGGATTTAGGTCCAACCAAAATAGTGACAGTGGCGGGGACGAACGGCAAAGGTACCACCTGCGCCATGCTCGAAAATATTCTGCGCTTATCGGGTTTGACGGTGGGCGTATACAGTTCGCCACACATGCTGAAGTACAACGAGCGAGTGCGTATCAATGGTAGCGATGTCAGTGATAGCGATTTTGTTACGGCATTTGAGCAAATTGAAGCCGCGCGCGGCGATATTTCTCTGACCTTTTTTGAGTACGCTACGCTCGCAGGCTTGATACTCTTTAAAACCGCTCAGCTTGATGTGGTTATCTTAGAAGTCGGTTTAGGTGGACGGTTAGATGCTACCAATATTATCGATGCCGACATTAGCGTACTGACGTCGGTCGATTTAGACCATGAAAGTTATCTCGGTAATACCCGTGAGCTTGTGGGCCGTGAAAAGGCGGGCATTTTCCGCCGTGGTAAACCTGCCATTGTGGGTGAACCCAACTTGCCACACACTGTCAATGATGTCGCCAATGAGGTTGGCGCCATCTTGTATCGCGTCGGTAACGAATTCAGTTATCAAGCCCATGGCAATCTGTGGGATTTTCAAGGTCAAGTGCTCAAACTGCACGATTTAGCGTTACCAACTTTGCCATTACCTAATGCGGCGACTGTATTGGCAGTGATTGAACTGGGCTGGCCGGATATCACGCCTTCAATTATTGCTGAGGGTATTAGCACTGCTCGGTTAACGGGTCGATTAGAGCGGGTGAGTGAGCAGCCGTTAGTGTTACTCGATGTTGCCCATAATCCCCATGCGGCGCGGTTTTTGGTACAACAGTTAGCGCCAATCGTTGTGGGTAAGCGCGTGTTCGCCCTTTGCGGCATGCTGAAGGATAAAGATATTGCAGGTGTGTTGCCTGTGATCAATCCACTGATCGACACTTGGTATTTGGTCAGTCTGCACGGTGAGCGTGGCGCGAGTTCGGCCATGCTACGCAAAACATTAGCCACTGAGGCTGCTGCATTTGAGTTTGAGGACATATCTGAGGCTTGGTCTGCATTAAAAGCGCAAATTAACCCAGATGATGTGGTAATTGTGTTTGGCTCCTTTTACACTGTGGCAGGTTTTAAGTCTCAATTTATGCAGGAAGTCAGTTTTGTCTAGCCAGTTTCATAATCGTTTAGTCGGCACTGTGGTGCTGGTTGCGCTTGGGGTAATTTTTTTGCCGGATATTTTGGATGGCAAAAAAGATCGCCAAGAAGAGCAGTTTTCCGAAATTCCTTTGCGCCCGACCGTGATTGAGCAGCAAAAAGCCGACGATGATATGTTTGAAGTCTTGTCGGCCGAGGATGCTGCTGCGCTGAATGGGACTGAGGTCGCCCTAGCCGAAATGCCAGTTAATGCTGACAATGAAAAGTCTGCCGTTGCGCCAGTAATCGAAGTCGCAAAGCAAGATGTTAAGAAAGACGTTAAGCCTGATGTTAAAAAAGCAGAGCCTAAGCCTGAAACGAAACCTGAAGCTAAAAAAGAGCCGCCTAAAGCCACTGTAAAAACTGAGCCGGCTAAAAAAGCGGACGCTAAAGCGACCTCTGTGGCTAAGGTTGAAAAGCCGAAAGCAGAAATGCCTAAAGCCAGTGCTGCCAAAGAGGATGCCGTTAAAGTGGTCAGTCGTGACAGCTTGAAAAGTGGCTTTACCTTGCAGCTTGGCAGTTTTAACAACGCAACGAATGTTAAAGCCTTGGTTGCACAGCTGCGTAAGAGTGGTTTTAAAGCGTACACTATTCCTGAAAACCCTAAAGATGGCGTATTAACTAAAGTATTTGTCGGACCCGATGTGTCTGAGGTAAAGCTGAAGAAAGTACAAGTTGAGGTGGAAAACCTCACGCGTCTCAAGGGCTGGATTGTTCCTTTTAATCCCTTAGAATCTTAATGGTGATACAACACTCGAGACTGAAAATGATTTATTTACCTCACTAGGGGTGAGAATCGTTTCAGTCTCTGGTAGAATCGCGCCGTCTTAAAGCCCATGTCGGAAAGCCATCTCAATGGTTTGGATTGATTACGCTATCATATTCGTCATCGGATTATCGACTCTCATCAGTCTGATCCGTGGATTTGCCAAAGAAGCCATGTCCTTAGTGGTATGGTTTGCGGCTTTCTTTGTTGCCAGCCAATTTTACCAAGATCTTGCCGTTCACTTAACACAAATGAACGATGAGATGCTGCGTAATGGCGTTTCTATTGCCATCCTCTTTATTACCACTTTGGTACTCGGTGCCTTAGTTAACTATATTCTCGGACAACTTGTTGTCAAAACCGGATTATCTGGCACTGACAGGCTTTTGGGCTTGTGCTTCGGTGCTATTCGAGGCGCGCTTATTGTGAGCGCCTTGTTGTTTTTCATGGATGCTTTCACAGGCTCTCCCAACTCCCAATGGTGGAAAGATTCTGTGCTAGTACCCGAATTTGGCGTTGTTATTCAATGGTTTTTTGACTATTTGGAAAATACCTCCAGCTTTGTACCCAAACTATAAGAAAGAAAATAAAATAATCCTAAGTGATAGAACATCTTACAATGAGGAAGCTTACCCATGTGTGGTATCGTCGGAATAGTTGGCCAATCATCGGTTAATCAGACCATTTATGATGCACTGACAGTGTTGCAGCACAGAGGTCAGGATGCGGCAGGTATTGTGACCATTGATCGTGGTGCTTTCAGACTACGTAAAGCCAATGGTTTGGTTAAAGACGTTTTTGAAGTCAAACATATGCAACGCCTACAAGGTAATGCTGGTATTGGCCATGTGCGTTATCCAACTGCGGGCAGTTCAAGCGCATCTGAAGCGCAGCCTTTCTATGTTAACTCGCCATTTGGGATCTCATTAGCCCATAACGGTAACTTAACTAACACAGTCGAATTAGCCGAAGGGCTGATCAAAAAACGTCGCCACGTGAACACCACTTCGGATTCTGAAGTCTTGTTAAACCTGTTGGCCGACGAACTGCAAAAAACCACGAGTTTGACTCTGACGTCGGAAGAAGTGTTCGATGCGGTCGCTAACGTACACCAACAAGCTCGTGGTGCCTACGCGGTTGTGGCTATGATTATTGGTCAAGGCTTAGTCGCGTTCCGTGACCCATTTGGTATTCGTCCTTTGGTATTAGGTAAGCACGAAACTGCCACTGGCACTGAATACATGGTGGCTTCTGAAAGTGTGGCACTTGATGCCGTTGGCTTTGAAGTGATGCGTGATGTTGCACCGGGTGAAGCGATTTATGTTTCAATTGACGGCCAGCTGTATACCCGTCAATGTGCGGCCGAGCCTAGCTATGCACCTTGTATCTTCGAATTCGTCTATTTTGCCCGTCCAGATTCGACGATCGACAAAGTGTCTGTATATGCAAGTCGCGTCAACATGGGCGCTAAGCTTGGCGAGAAGATTAAGAAGGAATGGTACGATCACGATATCGACGTGGTTATTCCTATTCCTGAAACCTCTTGCGATATCGCGCTGGAAATTGCCCGTTGCATGGACTTACCGTACCGCCAAGGTTTTGTGAAAAACCGTTATATTGGCCGTACCTTCATCATGCCTGGTCAACAGGAGCGCAAGAAGTCAGTGCGTCGTAAGTTGAATGCCATTAACACTGAGTTCAAAGGCAAAAATGTCCTGTTGGTGGACGACTCTATCGTTCGCGGTACGACCTCTGAGCAAATCATCGAAATGGCCCGTGAAGCCGGTGCCAAGAAAGTGTACTTTGCCTCTGCCGCGCCAGAAATTCGTTTCCCAAACGTGTACGGTATTGACATGCCAACGTCGAATGAGCTTATTGCACACGGTCGTGATGCCGATGAAATCGCCAAGTTAATTGGTGCCGATGGCATTATTTTCCAAGACTTACCCGATTTAATTGAAGCGGTAAGAATGGAGAATCCTGCGATTAAACGTTTCGAAACGTCCGTATTTGATGGTCACTACATCACGAACGACGTTGACCAAGCGTATTTAGATCACTTGACGCAACTGCGTAATGACGATGCCAAAGCCGATCGAAATAAAGATATCGGCACTAACTTAGAGCTGCATAACGTCTGTCACCCATAAGGATTGTGGGTAATTTAGTATCGTAAAGTTTGTGTCCTTTTTGTTCTAAACGATACAAAAAAGCCAGTGAGAAATCACTGGCTTTTTAATGGCTTATATTTGCTTAACGGATCATAGTGGTAACGTCTACGTATTTATGCGTTGCGCTGTTTCAGTCATTACATTTTCTTCAGCGTGTTTGCGTTCAACCCAGTAATCCGCATTTTTAATACCCAGTTTTACCGGGTCGAAAAGTGGCTCTATGCCGAGTGCTTGCTGTGATTCATAATCTTTAAGGCAAGTGAATGCGGTTTTCCTTAATAGAATAATGGCAATAATATTGAGCCATGCCATAAGTCCGACACCAATGTCACCCATTCCCCAAGCCATATCAGCCGTTTTAACTGTGCCGTATACGGTTGAGCCAATGATCACGACTTTGAGAACGACCATGAGCCAAGGATGATTTACTTTACGGTTGATATAGGCAATGTTGGTCTCGGCAATGTAGTAATAAGCCACTATGGTCGTAAAGGCGAAGAAGAACAGTGCGATAGCCACAAAGATATTGCCAAATCCTGGCATCATACTTTCCATTGCCGTTTGTACGTAGCCTGGTCCTGCAGCGACTCCGGCAATCCCTGTATAGAGCGCCGCACCGTCTGGGCCCTGAACATTATACAGTCCTGTAATGAGCAGCATGAAACCTGTTGCAGAGCAAACGAATAAGGTGTCGATATACACAGAAAAAGCTTGAACTAACCCTTGTTTGGCAGGATGGCTTACCGCCGCTGCAGATGAGGCATGTGGCGCTGTACCTTGACCCGCTTCGTTGGAGTAAATACCCCGCTTTACCCCCCACATGATGGCTAAGCCTAAAATGGCACCAAAACCCGCATCAAAGCCAAAGGCACTTTTGATAATTAACCATAAAATACCCGGTAGCTGGCCAATATTTAGCGCTATGATGACACAAGCCACTATGATGTAACCCAGTGCCATAAAGGGGACGACGGCACTGGCAAAGTGAGCGATACGTTTTACACCGCCAAAAATGATAAAACCAAGAAGCATAGCCAGTATGGCTGCAGTCACATTCGGATCTATGTTGAAAGCGGTTTTTAAACTTGAACCAATCGAGTTAGCTTGTACGCCCGGCAGCAGGATCCCGCAGGCAAATATGGTCGCAATTGCAAATACCCATGCATACCATTTCATGCCTAAGCCTTTTTCAATATAAAAAGCAGGTCCACCGCGATACTCACCATTGATTTTTTCTTTATAGACTTGACCTAAGGTAGATTCAACGAAAGCGGAGCTGGCACCGAGAAAGGCAACCATCCACATCCAAAATAAAGCGCCAGGACCACCAAAGGTGATTGCTGTGGCGACCCCTGCAATGTTACCTGTACCGACTCGACCCGCTAATGTCATCGCGAGTGCTTGAAAAGACGACACTCCCGCATCAGTACTCTTGCCATCAAACATCAGGCGGATCATTTCTGGCAGATGGCGCAGCTGTAAAAATCGAGTGCGAAGGGAGAAATAGAGCCCGACACCTAGGCAAAGAAAAATAAGTGCAGGGCTCCAAATTACACTATTGATCGCGTTGACAATCTCATTCATAGACTCCGATTCCTTTATTGTGTTGTTTTAGCAGAGTTTTTAGGTTTACGGTTATTCAACAGATGTTGAGTTAGGACATTCACTTTTGATTAAGACATTTTTTGTAAATATCCAAGATACTCAACATAACTATTTTTTAGGGAGCTTCATAGTTAAAGTGTTAAATATTTGAAACCAATGTGTTTTGAAATTGAGTTTTAGCATGGATAAATAGAGCGGAGGGGCGAGTTAACTCGAAATACGGTAGTGATTTATTATGAATGTCAGTTATCCCATTACCCAAAGTAGCATCCACACGCCGAATAAGCTACTTAAGCTATGGCGCGTGATTTGGTGGCTGAGTAATAGAGATACACTCACAGCAATAGGAATGACGAGAATGAATCCCCATGCTAACGGCATATCGATGATTTTCATTTGTCCCAGCCAGGTACTGGTGAGCATGCTTATTGCGAGTAACATTAAGCTATGGAATATCAATAACTGATTGAATCTTAATATTAATGCTGGAGTTATTGCCATAGCCTGTCGCGCATTTATTGCAAACTGTCTCATAGTCACTCCTTAGTTATTTAGTGTATCTTATGCCTTGTTGAGAATCATTCGCAATTGAATTTACACTTAAGCTTTTACATTTAAGCTCGGTTTACTACAGAAATTTGCACTCAACTGGCGTTTGGGCTAAATTATACTGTAATTATATCCAGTGCTTGGTGTTTGTATGATTCTCTATATCGCAGAAAAACCTAGCCTAGGGCGGGCCATTGCCGATGTATTGCCTAAACCCCATAAAAAAGGCGATGGATTTATCGAAGCCGCCAATGGCGATTGTGTGTCTTGGTGCGTTGGTCACTTGCTCGAGCAAGCAGAACCTGATGCCTATAATCCCGAATTTAAGTCTTGGAAATTCGAGCATTTGCCAATAGTGCCAGACAAGTGGCAACTAAAACCTAAGGCTGCGACCCGCAGCCAACTCACAGTGCTAAAACGATTAGTCAAACAAGCCAACACGCTGGTTAACGCGGGCGATCCCGACCGCGTACTGTTACGATTTAGTGATTAAAAAGCGTTGTTACGGTTGAATTTGGAAAAGTGTGAAATATGGAGCCTATGAATTACATTATCTGGACAGTTCCGCGCTTAAGGGTGGATCAACATTTATCTAAAGAAGTTAGTTTAAGCACTGGTGAAATCAGTTTTAGATTTGATGGAGCTGGTTATGAAGTTTTGGATATCCCTTTGCTGTACCAAGATAATGGAAAACCCGTATCAATTGTAAATAATTGGCTTATCTACTTGAAATCTTCTCGTAATAGGAAAAAAGTTAACACTCAAGCACAAGCTTTACTACATTATTTTATATTTCTAAATGATATTGGTTGTGATTGGGATGAGATGCCTATTATATCTAGAAATAGGCCTACATATAAATTTAGTAAACATTTGAAAGATGCTGTAAAAAATGGATTGTTCTCGCGAACAACTGCAAATAATTACATAGGCTCAGTAGTTAACTTCTACAAATTTTATTTGGCTAAAGGATATTTCTTTGAAAATAAACCATTTAACTATGAAACTATAAAGGTTAAAGCAGATGGTGGACATGAGTATATTCGAGATAGATTTATCTTTGTGAACTCAACGGATATTAGACTTAATTTACCTGCAGATACTAGTTATGGTGGTGTATCTAGAGAGTTAGTTCCTCTGAGTGAACATGAGTGGAGTTTGGTCGATGATATATGTCGTTTTGAAGTAAAGGTTCAGTCGGGTATTAAGTTTGTTAATTTATCGCAAGAGTTTAAGCTTGCAGTTTATCTTGTAAGATATACTGGGTTGCGTAGAGAAGAATTGACTACATTCAGGTCTAAATTTATTTACAAGCCAACAAGTGAACAGCTTAGTAAAAAATATTTAATTAATACTGATGGTGTTCATATATCACCACAAGATGGTGTAGGAACTAAAGGATCTGTTAGCCGAACTATTGAAGTTCCATCATTATTGATGTTACAGCTACATCAATATATAAACTCTAATCGTTACATTAAGCGCAGGAAACTTTTTGAACTGAATAATCCAGAAGAAGCAGATAATCCTCCTCTTTTTATTTCGCAGAATGGAGATTATTATGCTTCAAGAACATTTAATGCCAGATGGGGTGAGTTACGGAATTCTGTTAAATTGACACATCCAAACTTTGTTCATAAATTTCATAACCTCCGTTCAACATATGCAGTAAATAGATTAAAAGAAATTTTGAATAATGGAATTAAGGAGGGGGATGCTCTTGATTATCTACAGTCGGTAATGGGACATAAATCTAGAAGTACACTTTTAGTCTATTTGAAGTTTTGCCGTCAAGATATTAGTGCAAATGAAATTTATGAAAAATCTTTAGATGTTATTTTAAAAGGGTAATGGTGACTTAATTGGCATTTGTCGGCACCAATAAAAGAAAAGTAATAAGTTCAAAAAATTTTAATAATCTTGAATTTATTGATATTCCAATTGATGAAATGACTCTAAAGGATGATAGTCATGTCGCCTACTTTAGAAGGCTAGGTTACCAAGGCTGTCCTATTCTTAAGATTGGTTCATATGGCAAAGAGTTTAGACTAAAAAAAGTTCAGAAATTAGTTGATATGAATCGGTGGGTTAAAATTAAAGAATTATACTTTACTTTTGTTAGAATTGAACGAAGCAAAAGATCAAAGATTAATATGTTTAATGCTATGGTTTTATTGATTCAGTATTGTGATTTCAATTGTATATCAGATTTTTATTCTGAAACCGCAATTGTAGGGTTTATATCTGAATTAAAAAGAAAATATAATAATGGAACAAAAGGGAAAACACTTTCATCGATTCAAAATTCAGTCAAAGTCATTTTGGCGGAAGTTAATCCCATAGGTTTTGAAAGTATTAAATCTAAATTTGTAGCATTCCCTAATGATACCACCCCGCATCACCTTATACTGATGATGAATTAAATAAGATAGTTTTATCTTTATACAAAATTTTTAACAAATATAGAGAATGTGTTTTGGAAAACTCTATTCCAAGTGTACATCCACTGTATGATGAACGCATTCTTCGAGAAAATAACAGTTTCACATATGCCAGTGAGAGTGCGTGGAGGAAAAAACTATACTCCAAAAACAGCGAAGACACATGGCGTAACGATCTTATTAAAACAGCTTTCTTTTTGACTTGTTTTTATACTGGGATTAATGATTCTGGATTAAGGAATTTAAAAATATCAGATATTTCATCGGAACAATTTACCCAAGTTTCTAGTAGAAGCTTTATTCTTAAAATAGTAAAAAAAAGACAAAATGGAAAAAGTAATTTTATTGAGGTAGGGTTTAGTAAAAAAGCAAAAGAGTTTTTTGAAGCGTGGTTATTACTTAGGAAAATAGTACTATCTATTGATTTTGATTATGTTTTCCCATATATAGTAAAAAATAATGTGACAAAAATGAAACCAGTAGCCGCAGCTGGCACATTGAATAATAGTTTTAGGATGCTTGGCATTCCATTATTAAGCACTAAAAAGTTTCGTAAGACGAAAGCAACTCTTATTATGAGGGCTACAGAAAGTATATTTTCTGTAGCTGAAGGGTTAAACAATAGTCCAAAAGCTGTATCTAGGCATTATACTAATGGTGTTCCTGAGGCCATGGAATTTTCAATCGCAGCTGCACTAGATGTAAGGCTGATGACAGCTCATGGAGAAGAGTTAAGCACAGCAATTATTGAAAGTTCATATAATTATTCAGATCCAGTGAGGGAGCAATTTTATAAACAAAGAAAACAAATTGTACCTAGTAAATTATCAAATGGACTTCGCTGTAAAAGCTCTTTTGGGGAGAAAGCTCATAAATTAAAAGATTCATTGGTTAAAGTTGGTTTAGCAAAGGAAGATAATATCGTTGCATGTCATAAATTTTTAGAATGTTTTGGTTGTCCACATCATGCTGTTATTGCTGAGGTTGAAGATATTTGGTTAATGTTATCGTTCCGTGATGTCATTCTTGAAGCTTCTTGTCAGCCCTCAATTAACACAATTCCGACTAATACCTTGACAAAGGTGTTATATACGGTGGAATCAATTTTGGAAAGAGTTAAGTCATGTTTTTCATTTGAGTATAACCTCGCAATGTCAAAGTATTATGATGCTCCACATCCCTTGTGGTCTGATAAAACAGATTTTAATTTTTTAGTGGAACTCTATTGATGATTAACAATGCTAAAACTGAATTTTATTCTATTGATGTGCAATCTAATTTTAAGAATGAAGATGTAGATTGGTCGGTGGTATCATTTTCCTCTGATGGAAAGCCGTATAGCTATTACAGTACGATAGATGGGTTGTTTTTTCGGAAGGGATTGATGTTAATTTTAGAATACTTAGTGGTGAATTTAAAAGTCTGTGTAAAGCAGTTGTTTATAAACATATATACAATAATGAATTGATTAATAAAAAGAGTGTTATTTCTAAATTTATTCAAGGCTTCTCAATTTTGTCCAAGTGCATCTTGGCTTCTGGTGGAACTAATTTTTCCTATATAAATTCAGATAATGGATTTAGAAGTTTTATCTTAGCTGCTCAAAGTAAAAAGTTAAAGTATAAGACTTGGAAAAACTATTTAATAGTTATGCGGTACTTGAAAAATGAAGGGATTATTTCGTATAACATTAATAGCTTTGATGAATTAGCCTTGCTGCTTTCTGAAGGTCAGCACGAGATACAACAAACTATAGCTTTACCTGATAATATCGCAAAAATCTATTTTAAAGCATCATTAGATATTGTTAGTAATTTTTATGAGCATAGAAAAATAATTAGTGATACTTATAGCAGATTTATAAATGATTATAACGGCAACATTGAACTTGGTTATGGTGTTGTAACTGCCAGGAAAAAAGCTCAAGAGAAGTACTGTGAAAAAACTCAACGGATAGGTTTTAAATTAGATTTAACAGGTTCATGGTTATGTTTTCTTAGAGGTGCATGCTATATGGTTATTGCTGCATTTACAGGTTGTAGAGATTCAGAGATCAAGTCATTGTCGCTTAAGTCTTATGAAGAGAAAAAGTATGCGGGTTTTATAATCCCCGTAGTTAATGGTATTCATACGAAAGTAAATGTTGCGGGTGTTAAAAGGCAGACTAGTTGGGTAACGATTCCTGCGGTAAAACATGCTATTGAACTTATCTGGGATGCTTACGATTTTGCTAGAGATATTTGGATAGATAGAGCTAACTCATACCCCCATTTTGATGAAAAAATGAAAATTATAGAAGAAGCTAAATCACTATTTATATCATTTTCTCTATCTTCCCAGTCCCCGGCTGCTGGCCGTCAAGCAATTGATAAGTCACTAAAAAGTTTAGTTAAAAACATTAACTATTCAGCAAAGTCTCAAGATGTTGCTGAATTTAATCTACTAAACCCATCACGTAAAGGGGAGCTAAAGCTAGGCGATTTGTTAAATGTCAATCCTCATTCTTTCCGAAGAACATTTGCTGTCTATCTTGTCCGTAACAAGCTGGCATCTCTTTTGGATATTAAATACCAATTTAAACATATTAATATTGCAATGACTTCTTGGTACTCAAACCAAGCTAATGTAGCGGGCTATTTTGATATGATGTTAGACAATGAACTGTTGTTAGATATAGCTCAAGAAAATCATGAGTTTATGACTGATACACTTTATTATATTTATAATGAAGCCGAATCGTTATCTGGTGCGGAAGGCAAACGAATTGAAAAGTTACGCGGTGAGGATAGGAGTACGATTTATCTGAGTCGTGAAGAGATTTCAAGGCAAATACGTGATGGACAGATGTCGATTATTGAGACACCAGTAGGGCATTGCACCAATCCACAATGCAATCGTATTTGTGATGCCGTAGCGTGCAAGTATGCTGTTGTTACAAAAGTCAAAGCACTAGAGCTTATTCCTAAGAGGAACTTGTTGATTAAAAAATTTGAGTCACTAGTCGACTATGGGGTCAAAATGCCCAATATTCTGTCGAAGCTTTACTATGAAATTAAATCGATTGAGCAATGTTTAAATGAACACAACATTGCTTTTGAAGTTTTTAAACACGATATCAACCAAACTTTATTATAAGATCACCTATGACTGAACATTCAGATAGAGGCAAAGAGACCCTGATTAGGCTTGAACAAGCTCTTGAAAGGCTCATTGATGGTAAACCATTAAAAACTAAGTCCGATGGCCGTATTAGCCTCAAAAGAATCAATGATGAGGCTGGCTTGAGTTCGGGGGGGATCTATTACTACTCATCATTTGTTAAGAAGGCAAATGGTATAATTGAGACCGCGAAGCGAAAAGTTGTTAGTGGTAAACGCGATCAGCACAAGCAATCTGAACAAAATTTACGTGAGCAACGCGACAAAGAAAGACAATTGAAAGAGCGTTATAGAACTCAGCGTGATCAAATTAAATCGTTTAGTGATCAAATTGTTGCCCATAATGCCCAGCTTGAATTTACACTGTTTGAAGCTTTAGAAAAGCTATCTCTGTTAGAG
>NZ_BJBV01000025.1:0-90840 GCF_036245925.1 Shewanella sp. M-Br | reverse complement strand
TAGAACGCTTCCAGTTGGCTAGGGCTGCGTATTCTACGCATTTTCCGTTTCGCGTCAAGGAGTTTTTGCAAACTTTCTCAACACTCATCAATCACTAAACTCATTAATGAACTGTTACATCAGGCTGCTTAACGCTGTCTGCCGTGTCAGTGGATGCGCATTATAGGGAGATTAAGAAAGTCCGCAACCCCTATTTTAAGGAAATTTGCAGTTAATTCTAATTATCTAATCTAGCCACACCATACCCACCACTTACCCCCAAAGTTATCCACAATTCAGTCAAGACTACGCCTTTGTTTCGCATTATGTATAGCCAAAAGCCATCAGATGATTTGTTAGTAGTTATAAAAATAGAAGACTTTCGTCTTTTAAAATGAAGATTAAACGAGGCTAAGCGTGTGATTGACCTACGGATCGGCTTAAATGGATTTGTTTTAATAGCGACAACGCGTGACCATTAGTAAGTAGCGAGTTTGTGATGTAAGAACTAAAGCATGACTATGATAGGGTTCATTGGTGCATATAGATGTAGAAATAAAACAAACCCACAAAAAAGCCAGCTTACGCTGGCTTTTTACATCAAGTTACCTTAACGGCAATCGATTACACAGCTGTCTGGAAGATCACTTCCGATGCTTTTTTTGTGTAAGACTCGATTTGATCAAAGTTCAAGTAACGGTATGTGTCAGCTGCAGTTGCGTCTAACTCTTTAGCGTATTCTTGATATTCTTCAGGTGACGGCAGACGACCTAACAGCGCAGCAACCGCAGCCAGTTCAGCAGAGGCTAAGTAAACGTTAGCACCTGTACCTAAACGGTTAGGGAAGTTACGGGTAGAAGTCGATACCACAGTTGAACCTTCAGCTACACGTGCTTGGTTACCCATACACAGTGAACAACCTGGGATCTCGATGCGCGCGCCTACACGACCAAAAATCGCGTAGTAGCCTTCTTCAGTCAGCTGATCTCTATCCATCTTAGTCGGTGGTGCAATCCACAAACGTGTTGGCAGGGTTTTAGCAAACTTGTCTAGCATCTTACCGGTTGCGCGGAAGTGACCGATGTTGGTCATACAAGAACCTACGAACACTTCGTCAATCTTAGTTTGTGCAACAGATGACAGTAAAACGGCATCATCAGGATCGTTTGGCGCACACAGGATTGGCTCTTTGATGTCATTTAAGTCGATTTCGATTACTGCAGCATACTCAGCATCTTTATCGGCGCTCATCAGCTCAGGATTGGCTAACCACTCTTGCATGCCTTTGATACGACGTTCAATCGTACGACGATCGCCATAACCTTCAGCGATCATCCACTTGAGCATGATAATGTTTGAGTTCAGGTATTCAATGATAGGTTCTTTGTCTAACTTGATGGTACAACCGGCAGCAGAGCGCTCAGCTGAAGCATCAGACAATTCGAAAGCTTGTTCAACTTTCAAGGTTTCAAGACCTTCGATTTCCAGTACGCGACCAGAGAAGATGTTTACTTTACCTTTCTTCTCAACGGTCAGCATGCCCAGTTCAATGGCTTTTAATGGGATAGCATGAACCAGATCACGCAGTGTGATACCCGGTTGCATTTTGCCCTTGAAGCGCACTAATACGGATTCAGGCATATCGAGTGGCATAACGCCAGTCGCAGCAGCAAACGCTACTAAGCCAGAACCCGCAGGGAATGAAATACCTATTGGGAAACGCGTATGTGAGTCACCACCCGTACCAACTGTATCTGGTAGCAGCATACGGTTTAACCACGAGTGGATAACACCGTCACCTGGACGCAGTGATACACCGCCGCGATTCATGATGAAATCTGGCAGAGTATGATGTGTGTTCACATCCACTGGCTTTGGATAAGCCGCAGTGTGACAGAATGACTGCATAGTCAAATCAGCACTGAAACCTAAACAAGCTAAATCTTTTAGCTCATCACGGGTCATAGGACCAGTGGTATCTTGTGAACCGACAGACGTCATCTTAGGTTCGCAGTATTGACCAGGACGCACACCCGCTACGCCACAAGCTTTACCGACCATCTTCTGCGCAAGCGTATAACCTTTACCGGTATCAGCGACATCTTGAGAACGTACAAAGACGTCAGATAACCCTAAGCCTAATACGTCACGGGCTTTGTCAGTTAAACCACGACCGATGATCAATGGAATACGACCACCAGCACGAACTTCGTCTAACAAGACTTCCGTTTTTAAGCTGAATTCTGAAATTACTTCGTCGCTATCGTGACGCTTAACCACACCGGCGTATGGGTAGATGTCAATCACATCGCCCATTTCCATCTTGTTTACGTCAAGCTCGATTGGCAGTGCACCCGCATCTTCCATAGTGTTGAAGAAAATCGGTGCAATTTTACCGCCAAGGCAGAAACCGCCGGCGCGCTTGTTAGGTACGAATGGAATATCATCGCCCATAAACCATAGTACTGAGTTAGTCGCAGATTTACGTGATGAACCCGTACCCACAACGTCACCCACATATACTAATGGATGACCTTGTGCTTTTAATGCTTCAATTTTTTTCACTGGGCCAACGGCGCCAGCAACATCAGGCTCGATACCATCACGGGCGTTTTTCAGCATAGCTAACGCGTGCAATGGGATATCAGGACGTGACCATGCATCTGGTGCAGGTGACAAGTCATCGGTGTTGGTTTCACCAGAAACTTTAAATACTGTCAGAGTGACTTTGTCGGCCAGTTTTGGACGGCTTAAATACCAATCTGCATTCGCCCACGCTTCAACCACTTGCTTAGCAAACTCATTGCCCGCTTCCATCTTCTCAACCACATCGTGGAAAGAATCAAACATCAGCAGAGTGTGAGATAAAGCTTTAACGGCTAAAGGTGCTAACGTTGGGTTATCCAGCTGCGCGATCAGAGGTTCGATGTTGTAGCCGCCTTGCATTGTGCCTAACAACTCAGTAGCACGCTCAGCTGACAGAATCGGTGATTTTTCAGTGCCTTTGGCAACCGCATCTAAAAAAGCAGCTTTAACATAAGCAGCTTCATCAACACCTGGGGGAATTCGATTTTCAAGCAGGTCGAGAACGAAAGCCTCTTCACCTGCGGGTGGGTTTTGAACTAACTTAACCAGTTCAGCCACTTGATGTGCATCTAATGGCTTAGGGACTACGCCCTCTGCAGCACGTTCTGCGACGTGTTTACGATATGCTTCTAGCACGGCAACATTCCTCTTTGTTTGGCGCTCTAACAACGAAACTGCACGTCTTCTTAATTGAAGCTGACAGTCCGACATGATCGACCCGTATTTCCGGCCTGCAGTATACTACAGCTTTGCAAAAGTATGAATCAGGTCACACTCGGCAAAAAGCGAAATAAGGACTAAATCCGGCGGCGAATGCCAACTTACGGGAAGATTAAAACAAGTGAAATTAGACAATAGTTTGAAAACAGACAAAAAACCATACACTACAAATGGTTAACAATGTTTCATTAATTTTAAATCGAACAAGCAATTTTCCGCGCCCCAGAGCAAATAGGTATAAATTTTTCTCATCTTGCTGCATTTTGGCTTTTAAGATGCAGTGCGAGAACTTACACTCAGGCTTAATTTACTGCATATCTCAGTTATTTCCTTAGTCCATCGGAGTACCAATGACATCCCTTAGCATTCAAGCCGTTATTTTTGATATGGATGGCGTTTTAATCGATTCAGAACCCCTATGGCAGCGAGTCGAGTATGAAGTGTTATCCGCACTCGGCGTGCCAGTGACGATAGAGACGATTCAACAAACCACGGGCTTACGCATCGATCAATGCGTCGATTATTGGTACCACAAGGCACCTTGGCCACACTATGATAATGCCAAGGTCAGCCAAACGATTGTTGATAAAGTTGCAAATGAAATTCTGGTTAGCGGCGAAGCTATGATGGGCGTCCACGAAGCGATTGCTCACTGCCAAGCGCTTGGCCTTAAAATCGGCTTAGCGACCTCGTCGTTCTACACTATTATTGAGGCAGTTCTTTCTAAGCTAGGACTCAGTGATAAATTTATGGCAGTACAATCGGCCGAGGGACTCACCTATGGCAAACCCCACCCAGAAGTTTATTTGAATTGCGCTAAGGCGTTAGATGTTGATCCCCGTTGTTGTCTTGCCATCGAAGATTCCTTTAACGGCTTAATTGCCGCCAGAGCAGCCAACATGCAAACGGTCGCGATCCCTGCGCCAGAACAAAGAGGCGATGCTAAGTGGATTATCGCCCATCATCAGGCCGAGAGTTTGTTGGCATTAACAACAATTTTGGCAAAATAACGTCACAACACACCGAGTTTCTGCAGGGCGAATAAGCTTAGTCTTTGCCCTACGGATAAATAGCACAATGGTGTATGCACCAGAAGGAATTCAATGTGAAGTACCTGTCCTTAATACTGCCCATGGGCTTAATACTCATGTCCACCTGTTTACCCGCTAGCGCAGGTGAGACCATGCACTGTAAACAACAAGTGATCAATACGGGCGATACTTTAACGACTGTGCAGGATAAATGCGGCTCGCCCAGTGATATTCGAGAATACAGTTTACCCGCGACTTATCTCAACGCTAACGGAGACAGGGTGATCGATCCCAGCAAGTTGCCAACTGAGTATCAAGAATGGACCTATGACTTTGGACCAACACGCTTAATGCGTCGCCTGTATGCCACTGATAATAAAGTCACAAAAATTGAATCCTTAGGTTACGGGCATTAATCAGCAGAATCCTAGATTATGGTCATCAATAAGAAAAGCCAGACAATGTCTGGCTTTTCTTATTTAAATCAACTGCATGTATTACCAGATTTTTACACGTTCATCTGGCGTCAAATACATTTTATCGCCTTCTTTCATATCGAAGGCCTTATAGAAGGCTTCCACGTTACGTGGCGTACCCATGGCACGATAATGGCTCGGTGAATGCGGATCTGTCAGCAAACGACGGCTCAGCTCTTCATCACGGTAATTACGGCGCCATACTTGCGACCAACCCACAAAGAAGCGTTGCTCGCCCGTTAAACCATCAAGCACAGGCGCTGGTTTGCCGTTAAGGCTCATCAAATACGAACGTGCCGCTACGGTTAAACCACCTAAGTCGCCGATGTTTTCCCCTAAGGTCAAATCACCGTTAACAAACTTGCCGGGCATTGCCTCATAACCTGAGTATTGGGCAGACAACTGCTTACCGCGTTTTTGGAACTCTTCTCTGTCTTTATCTGACCACCAATCACGCAGGTTGCCATCACCATCGTATTTAGCGCCTTGGTCATCAAAACCATGGCTAATTTCATGGCCGATTACGGCACCTATACCACCGTAGTTAACGGCATCATCGGCATCCATATTAAAGAATGGCGGTTGCAGAATCGCAGCAGGGAACACAATTTCGTTTTTAACTGGACTGTAATAAGCATTCACCGTTTGTGGTGTCATGCCCCATTCGGTCCGATCAATTGGCTTGCCTAGCTTGTTGATCATGTCTTGATATTCAAACTGAGCGTAACGCATGTAGTTACCGACTAACTCATCAGCCTTGATATCTAAACCTGAGTAATCTTTCCATTTATCTGGATAGCCAATTTTGTAGGTAAATTTAGCCAGTTTTTCTTGGGCGGCGACTTTGGTTTCTGGCGTCATCCACTCAAGTTCATTAATGCTGACTTCAAAACCTTTGATCAAGTTTTTGATCATGGTTTCCATGCGTGCTTTAGCTTCTGGCTTGAAGTATTGCTTAACATACTCTTCACCCACTAACTCACCAATCACTTGGTCAGCACCATCAACTGCTTTTTTCCAGCGTGGCTGCTGCTCTTCGATACCCATTAAGGTTTTGCTCTTAAAGGCGAAGTTCAAATCAACAAAGTTTTTACTCAGTAACTCGGCGTAGCTATCCACTAAGTGGAACGCAAGATAATCCTGCCAAGCCGATACAGGGAATGTCTCGAAACTGGCGCCGAGTTTTTCAAAATAAGAAGGCTGACGCACGATCACTTCAGTCACTTTATCGCCTAAGCCCGCACTCGCAGCAAAGGCATTAAAATCGAATTGACTGGTTAACTTTTGCAGTTCAGCACGATCTAACTTGTTGTATGCCTTGTTGGCATCACGGGATTCGACTCGGCTCCACTGACTTTTGGCGATCATCATTTCGATGTCAGCGACGTTTTTAGCCGCACGTTTAGCGTCCTTGTAACCCGCTTCAGTCAGTATCTCTGTCACATACTTCGCCATGGCTTGACGATTAGCGGCAAATTTAGGGTCATCTTTAAGGTAATAATCTCGATCCGGTAGCGTGAGGCCTGACTGGCTTAAATACACCGCATACTGAGTTGAGTTTTTAGCGTCATTATTGACGTAAAAACCAAAAGGAATACCAGAACCCGTCGTCAGTAATTTACCCATCACAGCGGGTAAGTCAGCGTGCGTTTTTGCGGCAGCGATATCGGCCAGCAATGGCTTAAGCGGAGTAACACCTAATGTTTCAAGCAAATCGGTATTCATAAAGCTAGCATTGAAATCACCGATTTTCTGTTCATTAGAGCCTGCAGCAGGATTCTTTTTAGCGGCCGCTTCGTCGATAATTTTCTTCAATGCATCTTGGCTTTGGTCGTACAACACAGAAAACGCGCCATAGTTAGATTTGTCAGCTGGAATAGGCGTATTTGCCAACCATTTTCCATTAACGCTGTAATAGAAATCATCTTGATGGCGAACTGAGGCATCAAAGTTTTGCAATTCAATGCCAGACACCGCGACGGCTTCAGTTTTAGGCTCAGTACTACAAGCCGCTAAACCTAAACTCAAGGCGATACTCAGTGCCAGTGTGCTTATCTTCTTCATTGTTTTCCCCAGCTTCCGTTGAGAGTTATTATTTTTCCCGCAAAACCTTAGCATCTTGACACGCCTCACAGTAGTAAGATTTTGTAAAAGGATATGACACTTTAGCGACACTCTTAGCTATTTCGGCAAGGTAACTTCCATAGGGATGACGCTTATAGTTTTTCCATCGACCAAAAAGTAAGGGCACAACCTCAGTCATGCCCTTAAGTTCTTTACACAAATATCAAACTAGAAGTTTTTACCCACAAATAAATAGAAAGACTTATCGCCAAGATCTGTGATCCCAAAACCAAGTGCTGCGGGTCCCATGGAAGTATCTGTACCGATATAAAGACTCGATGCATAAATCAGATCGGTCAGGGTGACGTCAGTGCGCTCGTCCCAGACATTTCCCGCCTCTAAGCTCCAACCTAGGTATAGAGGGTAATCTGTCATACCTAGCGCATCACGCCCGAGATCATATTGATAAATAAAGGCCCCAAACACTTTATGTGCGCCCATAATTGAGTCTTTATGGTAACCAGACAGGTTTAAGAATCCTCCCAGCTCAGATAAATGCAGCGTATTGACCCCATCATTATTGTTAGTAGCAATTGATGCCTTACCAACAAAAGCGTGGTTACCGACACTCAAGGCACCTTTCCAGTCGGCCTCTATTTGCACGCTAAATTGGTTTTGATTATCGTCGATACTGTCATTGAAATCTTCATTGCGCACATAGACGTTTAAAGTTACGCGATTACCCGATGTTGGAAAGCTAATGCTATCTAAGCTATCGTAACCGAACCTAAAGTAAGCACCATAGGAACTAAAATCTAAGTCCTGCGTTAGCCAGACATCATTGACTATCGACCCCTTCTCTGCGACTAAGCCTAACTCAATCATCCCTTGTAAGGTGTAGTTATAACCTATGCCTAATTCAATAGTATGGGTTTTCTTATCGAAGGTTAAGATACGACTGTTATTATCGTATAAGTCCCAATCACGGGTATCGTATTGATAGCGGGCACGGCTAAAGAACTGTTGGTCCCTGTCTAAAGGCTGATAAAACTCAGTTGCAAACAACTTTTCAATGCCGAGTTTGACCTCATTGCGCCACTCGCCGCCATTAAAGGTCAAATCGGTCATGGTATAAGCCATGTCAAAACTGATGGCAGATTCTGAATTAAAGTCATCCTCCCAATTAAAGCCCAGTTGGAAATAATTCGGCCCCCAAGACTTAGCCTTAGTGGTGACTGTGAGTATGCGGCCATCCTCACCTTCTACAAATTCAGCATCGACACGTTCAAATTTATTGAGGGAATAAATACGCTTTAACGCCTCATTAAGCTCGTCTTTAGATACAGCTTGCCCAGGTTTAATATCCAAGGTTTCCGTCAATAGATTCAAACTAACCTTAGATTGGTTATCAAATACGATTTCATTAATGGGATGACGTACATCCGCCATTAATAATTTACCTTTGGCTTTTTTAGCCTCGACGTAGGCGGCATATTCCTCAGGGCTCACGCTCATACTGCTCAACTTATAAAGCTGACCATTAGCGGCTTCTTTTCCAAGGGTTAATGCCAACGGCATGATAGTAAAATCTGTGGTGCTTAAAGCATCAATCGCGGGGCGGATCAACACATCATTCTCTGTCAGCAGCTCCTTTTGCTTGGCGGTGCTGGCATTGGTCAGGAAATTAGACAGTTGATCCAGTACCGCAATGGTACTGTCTAATTTATCTTTTTTGACCAGAGGCGAGCCAATATCGACGGCAATAATGATATCGGCGCCCATGGCTTTAACCACATCTATGGGCATATTGTTGGCAATGCCGCCATCGACGAGCAATTTACCATCAATTTGCGTAGGTTGTAGTGCACCGGGTACTGTGGCAGAGGCCTGCATCGCCTTGACTATGCTGCCGTGGTTGATAACAATCGGTAAGCTGGTTTCTAAGTCAGTTGCCACCGCTCTGTAGGGAATGGCTAAATCATCAAAATCACCAAACTGACTCACTAAATCCGTCGATTGTCGCAATAGCTGCGACATTGTTTGACCACGCAGTAAACCACTTGGCGCCCTCACTTGGCCTTCGTTATAGCCAATATTTAACGGAATATTGTAACGGTCGCGTAACTGTTTATCCCTGTAACTCAAAATATTGCGCGGTATGGTGTCCGAGTAACCACTGTCCCAATTGACCCCCATCATGATAGCTTCAACTTCACTCGCACTGTAACCCAGTGAATACATGCCAGCGACATAGGCACCTATGCTGGTGCCCGCGATGTAATCAACGGGGATATTATGTTCTTCTAATATTTTGAGCACGCCCACGTGAGCGGCGCCTTTAGCACCACCACCACTGAGTACGACACCAATTTTAAGGCGCTCTGCAGCCAAAGACGGGGTAACACACAAACACAAAATAATAGAAGCGAGTAGTTGACGCATCATGTGAGGCTACTTTTTATGGGATAAAAATCCGAGTTATATTAACAAACTTATCGATTTAACCGTCAGTCATATTTTATCTGGACCGACTAGTGATAAGTTTGTGTACTCTTTATACAAACAGATGAAGTTTAATTGAATAAACCGCTAAACAAAATATCCATCACCACTGAAGACGATAACGTTTACATCTCAAGCTCACTGGCTTATATCGTGCAGACGATTGCCCATCAGCTGTACAAATATTAAGTATTCGCGAGCCAATAATAGACTATGTTTCTAGCTTAATGATCAATAGAGACGATTTTGTTATCTGTCTCTAAATAGCGCTCAAAATCATCAACGCACATAGGTTTAGCAAAATAATACCCTTGAATAATATAACAGCCACGGCTAAATACTTGCTCTAACTGCTCAACCGTCTCAATCCCTTCAGCAACCACATTTAATTTAAGGTTACGGGCTAATTCAATAATACTGCTCACAATCGCCTGATCTGCGGTATTAGTGGCGATATCAATCAAAAAGGAGCGATCAATTTTTAGAGTATTGACCTCAAAATTACGCAAATAAGCAAGTGAAGAATACCCAGTACCAAAGTCATCGATGGCAACCTCGATCCCCAAAGATTTCAATCGAGTAAGATGGTCTTTAGCGACATGCAACTCCTTCATCAATACGCCTTCGGTGATTTCTAATCCTAAAGATGCTGTTGGCATTTGGGTTTCTTGTAAAATTCTTTGAATATCTTCAATAAAATCTGGCTGCCTAAAATGCACCGCCGAAATATTAACCGACAACTTAAAGCCCGAGCCATAGCGCTTAGTCCAATTGGCCCCCTGCACACAGGCTTGTCTTAATACCCAACGGTCAATATCAACAATTAAACCGCAAGCCTCAGCAACTTTAATGAAAATATCGGGACGAATAAAGCCGTCCAGCGGATGTTTCCAGCGAATTAATGCCTCCATTCCTATGAGCTTATCGTTACGTAAAATATCAATTTGCGGCTGGTAATAAAGCTCGAACTCTTGCCGCTCTATAGCTTTGCGTAAATCGGCCTCAAGCCGTAAATGATAGAGGGCTTGAGCATTACGCTCCGAGGAATAATATTGGAAATTGCCTCGCCCTTCTTCTTTGGCATGGTACATAGCAAGATCGGCATTCTTGATAAAAGCCTCAGGCTGCACCGCATCGTCGGGCCAAATACTGATGCCTATGCTGGTCGAAATATAAAATTCCCTACCATATAACTTAAAAGGCGCGACAATTTGCTCCAACAGGCGCTCGGCGACATGGTTAATATCGTCAATGCTGTTTGCATTGCGGAGTAAAATCACAAATTCATCGCCACCAAAACGACAGAGTAAATGCTCGCTGGAAATACAAGATTGCAGTCGGCTTGATGCTTCGACCAGCAGTGCATCGCCCATGCTATGACCATAGGAATCATTAACATGCTTAAATCTATCGAGATCTAAAAACAATAGCGCCAGTTTCTCACCTGTTTGTTGCGCAGCTTGAATCGACTGTAATAGACGGCTAGAAAATAAGGAGCGATTTGGCAAACCAGTAAGCACATCGTAATTAGCCAAACGGCGTAAATCGGCTTCAGTACGTTTACGCTCAGTGATATCCGAGAATACCACCACATAGTGGGTTACTTTCCCGTTAATGCTTTGCATCACCGACACGTTTAGCCACACAGGACAGAGTTGCTGATTGGAACGGATTAACTCCCGCTCTCCGGTCCAAGACTGACTATCACGGAGAAGTTGCTTAATCTCCGATGCTAACCCGTCATTCATCTGTACGAATTGTGCAAATGGTTGCCCAACTAAGTCGTCAGAATCTATACCAATAATTTGTTGCGCAGCGTAATTCGCAACGCGAATACCGCCTTCGACATCTAAAATCAACACACCTTCAGAGGTATTGCCAAACGCTTTCGCCAATAAATTAATTTCATCTTCTAGCTGGCGTTGCACAGTAATATCGCTATAAATACCCGCGACCCGTTCAATTTCATTTGAGTGCTTATTGCGAGCAACTGGCCGCCCTCTAACCCTCAGCCACCCCCAATTACCGTCCTTACGCTGATAGCGATATTCGGCCTCGAATCGGTCAATCTCACCCGCCATCATGTTATCCCACTGAGCGAGAGCTTTCTCCCTATCCTGCGGATGCACACGCAAATCCTCTAAGCTCACCACAATCTCATTGGCATGCGTACCAAGCACCAAACCGCGATTATCAAGGTGAAATGCCTGAGTATTTTTATGCCACTCCCAGAGATCTGAGTCACTGCCGCGCAAAGACTGCCTTAACCTGTCTTCACTCTCCGTTAATGCCAGATTCATCTGCTTAAATGTATTAATCTGTCGTTGTCGGTACCAAGCAAGACTTAGAGCAATAATAGAAAATAACAGCAGCAAAATACCTTTAAAACCTTGGGATAACCACCAATGCTGCTCAACATAAAAAGGATATGAGAACGGCTTATCTGACCATATCCCATTCACTTGACTCAAAATATCTAGCACATAGCCACCAGCCGCTAATCCTGCGAGGTTGATCTGAGATTCCCCCTGCAACAAGACGTAATGGCTATCTTCATCCTGATAACGTAATCGGTATTTAAATTGGATTGGCGAATCATCGAGGTAATCTAAGTTAGTGATTTGAAAACTCACCATATTCGCATCGGGTTTGATAGTCATCAGGTTACGCGGCAACAAGGATACTTCTGTCGTGTTGTTATAGTACACAGAGACAGATTCAAGCATCACATGGTCATCGGTTATACGATTGACCAGCCTATTGACATCGAGTCGCATGACACCTTCAGGTGTTCCTAAGTAAAAGCCTGTTTTTGGCGAATAAAAATAAGCGCCCTCGTTCATTTCATCGGAAATCAAACCATCGAGCTGATTAAACATGGCAATATTGCCAGTTTGAATATCCTGACGAATCAAAGAATCAGCACAACCCACAAGATTTGACTTAGGGGTCTTTTGAATAAAAAACACTGAACTACAATTTAATTGCCATTCGGAAGTCAGTGAAACTAACGATTCCGCCTGCTGATTATATTCAAACAAACCTTTTTCATAGGAACCAAACCAGATAATTCCCGGGGACATTTCTTCAATATGGCTAATCGTTGGTTGTGCCGCAAAAGCATTAAATAAGTGCCGTTGATCATGAAACTCGTTTTGACTGTCTATATAACCAAAGACTTTTTTACCGCCAACCCAAAGACGACCGTCAGAGGTACGATAAATCGTGCGGATCACTGGCCGCTTGGGGCCATCAAATTCGTTCGATGACTTATCAATATCAAATGGCTGGGGCTCATAGAGTCCCATTTCCCAAAAATAGAGTCCCGTGGTAGTCGCAATCCAGACACGTCCTTTCAGTTTGGGATCCCGATAAGTTTTATATATGAGCTTATTTTTAAAGTCATCCTGACCGTGAGTCCATTTAGAAAAACTGCTGCCTTGCAAGGTCTCTTTATCAATAACAAAAAGACCACTGGTTGTTGAGATCAGTAAATAATGGTCCTCAAACTCACTAATATCATAAATACTTTCGTGGGGATTAAACCCCTCAATCGGAATGTTAACCGCTTTTTTACTGCCCTTAGCAACAAAATCTAAACTAGAAGAACCGAGCCAAACCCCTTCATCACTGGCATGTACAGACCAAGTCATGGCATCGCTCAGCTGATAGGGTTTATCTGCCGCATAAGTATCAAGAATGAAATCAGGCGGTGACGCTAACAATGCCAATCCATCACCAGAGCCTCCAACCCACATCAAGCCTGCATCATCAAACAACATGGCTTTCAGCGTTTCCATGTTGGCCTCAGCCTTCAACTCTTGCTGATAATTCTCAATCAACCGCGTCTCAGGCGACCATTTTAACAAGCCAATACGACTGGCAAACCACAAATACCCTTTAGCATCTTCAATGATCGCTGTGCTCCAATCGGGTAATTCTGGCACAGATGTAATTTGATGAGCGATTTGATCTAATTGATAAACACCACGCCCTGTCGCAATCCAGATCCTATGTTGAGTATCCTCCAACATATCGAGAATACTGCCCATAGATTCGGTCCAAGGGTATTGGAACAGCCGTTCGCCCTTGTTATCGAGGAGCTCTAGTTGCAACTGCCCCGCAACCAACATGTGTCCATTGGGCATAAGCAATAACTTGCGCCAAGGAAGGTCGCGATTAACAGCTAATTGAGTGATAAGGCGCAGTTCAGACTTTGAAGGGGAAAACTCATAGATCTGACCATTATCAATTAATAATCGCCATGTTTTGCTATTCTTGCGGGCTGCCGATATCAGCGCACCACCTGGAAACTGCGGGAATAGATAGGGAGAGCCAAACGCGGTAAATTGATTTTGTACTATATCGTAAAGGTAAATCGCGGCATTGGTGCTGACCAATAACTTGTCTCGGTCGATGTTCACCACTGTCGTTAAAAAGTCATCCGCAAGCCGTGATTCCGTGCCAATTTTATCAATGCGCCGCACCTTAGAATTACTGACCCGATACAAGCCCTGCTCAGTCGCTGCCCATACAAAACCATAGTCATCTAAGGCTAAACCTCGGATGCTGGTGACAGCTAAACCGTCTCTATCGGTAAAAACACGCTGCACGAAGCCGCCCGCCCAAGCCGAATGGACGCTAATCAGTGAAAGGATGAAACATGTCAGAATTGTTCTAATTATTTTTGTTTGCATGTGACAACTTACTTCATACATATACCCAAACCACCTCAAAATGCAGCATTCAGCGGGAATTTAACGCACTTTAGGCAAGACGGCTATTTGCAGGCCTAGTGGGCTAAGTCAAAAATAGCCAACACCGCATAAAGTGCGTTACCCCGTGGTTAACATCAGCCGCCGGGACGGAGCACCCAGGGCACTCCACTTCCGTGTTGCATCAATTCAAAAGGTGGCCACATTTTTTCATTGATGCGCCTTGAATTGAAGCACCCTGGGCGCTCTGAAACTCGTATTTTGAGGTCGCTTGGGTATATCTGTACTGTAGCAGCTCAATCCCTTCAATTCATCCGCTTGTTTACATAAAAGTTACAAAAAAATACAGGCAATAAAAAAGCGCTCAAGTGAGCGCTTTTTTAATCGACAGCTAAATTACTTTTTCTTTGCTTTTGGGTTTGGCAAATCAGTAATAGAACCTTCGTACATTTCAGCCGCTAAGCCTACTGATTCGTGCAGTGTTGGGTGAGCGTGAATGGTTAATGCTAAATCTTCAGCATCACAACCCATTTCAATCGCTAGACCGATTTCGCCCAACAGCTCGCCGCCGTTAACACCCACAATAGCACCACCGATCACGCGGTGAGTGTCTTTGTCGAAAATCAGCTTAGTCATACCTTCAGAACAATCTGACGCAATCGCACGACCACTTGCAGCCCATGGGAAAGTTGCGGTTTCGTAAGCAATACCTTGCTCTTTCGCTTCTTTCTCAGTCAGACCAACCCAAGCGACTTCTGGGTCAGTGTAAGCAATTGATGGGATGACTTTTGGATCGAAGTAGTGCTTCATGCCAGCGATAACTTCAGCCGCTACATGGCCTTCGTGCACGCCTTTGTGAGCCAACATTGGTTGACCAACGATGTCGCCGATAGCATAAATGTGCGGTACGTTAGTACGCAGTTGCTTATCAACCTTGATAAAGCCACGCTCATCAACGTTAACACCTGCTTTTTCAGCATCTAACGACTTACCATTAGGTGCACGGCCAATAGCCACTAATACGGCATCGTAACGAACAGCTTCAGTTGGCGCGCTCTTACCTTCCATAGAAACATAAATACCGTCTTCACGGGCTTCGACCGCTGTGACTTTAGTTTCAAGGATCAGGTTGAACTTCTTCTTGATTTGCTTAGTAAATACGCGAACCACATCTTTATCAGCCGCAGGGATCACTTGGTCGAACATCTCAACCACGTCGATTTGGCTACCTAAAGAAGCGTACACAGTACCCATTTCTAGACCGATAATACCGCCACCCATCACTAACAACTTGCCTGGAACTTCTTTCAGTTCTAATGCGTCAGTCGAATCCCAAATACGTGGATCTTCATGCGGAATAAATGGCAGTTTGATTGGACGAGAACCCGCAGCAATGATCGCTTGCTCGAAAGTCACTTTAGTCACAGTGCCATCTTCAGCAGTCACTTCTAGCGTGTTAGGGCCAGTGAATTTACCAAAACCGTTAACCACGTTAACTTTACGCATTTTGGACATGCCGCCCAATCCGCCAGTTAATTGGCCAATGACTTTTTCTTTAAAGCCACGTAACTTATCTAAATCGATAGTTGGCTCGCCGAAGACCACACCGTGAGCGGCAACCGCTTTGGCTTCTTCGATAACTTTAGCAACGTGCAGTAAGGCTTTAGATGGGATACAACCCACGTTAAGACACACTCCACCTAAAGTGCTAAAACGTTCAACTATGATGGTTTCCAGACCTAAGTCAGCAGCACGGAAAGCCGCAGAATAACCTGCAGGACCTGCACCTAATACCACTACCTGAGTTTTGATTTCGTTACTCATGTTTTCCTCTAATTCTCATTCAATCCGTTGGAGGAGCTATCCTGCCAACCGAAAATGCGCCAGCGCGTAAGGTGGGCGCATTTTAACCTGTGTTTGATACTGATCACAATAAACAAAAGGCTGCTCAAGATGAGCAGCCTTATATGCTTACAGAACCAAAGTACGAATATCGGACAGAATTCCTGACAGCGTCACACTAAAACGTGCAGCCATGGCACCATCGATCACGCGGTGATCGTATGACAGTGACAGCGGCAACATCAATTTAGGTTCGAACTCTTTACCATTCCACTTAGGCTTAATTTCAGATTTAGACACACCTAAAATCGCCACGTCTGGGTAGTTCACGATAGGCGTAAACGCCGTACCGCCAATACCACCTAAACTTGAAATGGTGAAACAGCTACCTTGCATATCAGCAGATTTCAGCTTGCCATCACGGGCACGGATAGAGATATCAGCCAGTTCACGAGATAACTCGATAATGCCTTTCTTATCCACGTCACGCACGACTGGCACAACCAAACCGTTTGGCGTATCAACCGCCACACCGATGTGGAAATACTTTTTCTGGATCAGTGATTCGCCATCAGAGCTTAAGCTCGAGTTGAACACAGGGAACTGTTGCAACGTTTTAGCCACAGCTTTCAGCATAAACACTAAAGGCGTGATCTTGTAATCGGCTTTTTTCTTCGCCGCTACATCGTTTTGCTGCTTGCGGAACTCTTCCATTTCAGTGATATCAGCTTCATCGAACTGAGTCACGTGAGGGATAGTCACCCAGTTGCGGTGTAAGTTAGGGCCAGAAATCTTCTGGATACGGCTTAATGGAATCTCTTCCACTTCACCAAACTTACTGAAATCAACTTTAGGTGCTGCAATCACTTGCAGACCGCCGCCATTACCTGAACCAACAGAAGTTGCCGCAGTCGCTTTCGGACGCGACAGTTCGTATTTAACATACGCCTGTACGTCTTCTTTCATGATGCGACCTTTACGGCCAGAACCTGTCACTTGGGTCAAGTCGACACCAAACTCACGGGCTAAACGACGTACAGCAGGAGACGCATGTACCGCACCAGTAGACACAGGTGTACCTGCGCTTGGGTGATGGGGTACTGGTGGACGGCTTGCAGGTGCAGCAACGGGTGCCGCGCTCACTGGAGCAGGAGCCGCCGCTTGTGCAGCAGGTGCTGGAGCACTTGCTGTTGCAACAGAAGTCGTCTCAATCGTCGCAATGACGCTACCTTGCGAAACCTTGTCACCCACTTTAACAGTCAAAGACAGCAGTTTACCGGCGAATGGCGCAGGCACTTCCATGGTGGCTTTGTCAGTTTCAAGCGTAATCAAACCTTGGTCGGCAGTGATTTCATCACCGACAGAGACGAGCACTTCGATCACATCGACATTGCTGGCATCGCCAATATCCGGCACTTGAATTTCTTTTACCGCAACCACACTTGCCGCTGGTGCAGCAGGTGCAGCAGGTGCTGCAGGTGCTGCGGCCACTGGCGCTACCGTAGCGGCAGGAGCAGCCTGAGCCACAGTTGCAGCTGGCGCGCTAACGCTTGGAGCCACAGCAGGTGCAGCACCGCCCACTTCAAGCATGATGACTAAAGAGCCTTGCGACACTTTATCGCCAACCGCAACTTTAACGTCTTTAACCACACCCGCGAAAGGTGATGGCACGTCCATCGTCGCTTTGTCTGTTTCTAGGGTAATTAAACCGCTATCAACTTCAATCTTGTCACCGACAGCAACCAGGACTTCGATAACCGATACATCAGTGTCGCCACCGATATCTGGTACTGTCACTTCAACCACTTTGGTTGCGCCCGTCGCAGGAGCTGCAGCCACAGTGGCAGGAGCCGCTTGAACCGGAGCAGATGCTGGTGCCGCCTGAGCGGGTGCCGCAACTGGAGCCGGAGCGGCAGCTGCCGCGCCCGCTGCTTGCATCATAGCAATCAAAGTACCTTCAGATACTTTATCGCCCACAGCCACTTTCAATTCGGCTAAAACACCGGCGAAAGGCGCTGGAATATCCATAGTCGCCTTGTCGCTTTCGACGGTAAGAATCGATTCTTCTGCAGCTAAGGTATCACCCACAGCCACACAAATTTCGATCACTTGCACTTCATCGCCGCCGATATCAGGAACAAAAACTTCTTTTAATTCAGCCATTTTCATTGCCTCTTACGCGTACTGTGGATTGATCTTGTCAGCGTCGATACCATATTCTTTAATGGCTTTTGCTAACACATCGACAGGCAGCTCTTTGCGATCAACCAGTGATTTCAGTGCCGCAATAACGATGAACTTAGCATCCACTTCGAAGTGGTGACGCAGATTCTCGCGGCTGTCTGAACGACCGAAACCGTCAGTACCTAACACTTTGTAATCGGTAGGAATATAAGCACGTAACTGTTCGCCGTAAATCTTCATATAGTCAGTCGCGACGATTGCAGGCGCATCACTTGAAATCACTTGGCTGATATAGGCTTGTTTTGGCGTTTCGGTTGGGTGCAGCATGTTCCAACGCTCAGCGGCTTGACCATCACGAGTCAATTCGTTAAAGCTGGTCACACTGAATACGTCGGCAGTAATACCAAAGTCTTTCGCCAGTGCTTGCGCCGCTTTACGGGTTTGTTCAAGGATAGTGCCACAGCTCATTAACTGAACTTTGCCTTTACCTGAACCCGCAACCGTTTCTAACTTGTAGATACCTTTCACTATGCCCACTTCCGCACCTTCTGGCATGGCTGGTTGCTCATAGTTTTCGTTCATTGTGGTCAAGTAGTAGAAGATATCTTCTTGATTTTCACCGTACATACGACGGATACCATCTTGTACCACAACAGCGATTTCGTAACCGTATGTTGGATCGTAAGTAATACAGTTAGGGATAGTGTTCGCCAATACGTGGCTGTGACCATCTTGATGCTGTAAACCTTCGCCGTTAAGCGTTGTACGACCTGAAGTGCCACCGACTAAGAAACCACGAGCACGCATGTCACCCGCAGCCCAAGCCATGTCGCCAATACGTTGGAAACCGAACATTGAGTAGTAGATGTAGAACGGGATCATAGGTGTATCGTTGACTGAGTAGCTCGTCGCTGCTGATACCCATGAAGACATAGCGCCGAGTTCGTTAATCCCTTCTTGCAATACTTGGCCGGTTTTATCTTCACGGTAGTAAGCAACTTGGTCAGAATCCTGCGGAATATATTTTTGGCCTTCGTGAGCATAAATACCCACTTGACGGAACAAACCTTCCATACCGAAAGTGCGAGCTTCGTCAGGAATAATTGGCACAATATTTTTGCCAATTTTCTTGTCTTTCAGCAGGGCTGTCAGAACACGAACGAATGCCATAGTCGATGAAATTTCACGGCCGTTAGAGCCCTGTAAAATCGAATCGAAAATCTTCAGTGACGGCACTTCCATCTCTTCAGTGAACTTTTGACGACGTTGTGGCACGCTACCATGCAGCGCTTCACGACGGCTCATCATGTACTTCACTTCTTCAGAATCTGGACCTGGGTGATAGAAAGGCAGATCTTCTAACTGGTCATCTGGGATCGGAATATTGAAACGATCGCGGAAGTAACGGATAGACTCGATACCCATTTTCTTCACGTTGTGAGCGATGTTTTTACCTTCACCCGCATCACCTAAGCCATAACCTTTTACAGTTTTAGCTAAAATCACCGTTGGGCGACCTTTGGTTTTTTGTGCGTGATCTAAGGCAGCGTACACTTTCACTGGATCATGACCGCCACGGTTTAAGCGCCAAATGTCATCATCTGACATGTTAGCAACCATTTCGGCCGTTTCAGGATACTTACCAAAGAAGTGTTCGCGAGTATAAGCGCCACCTTTGGCTTTACAGTTTTGGTATTCACCGTCAACGGTTTCTTCCATTAACTGCAGTAACTTACCGCTTGTATCACGGGCCAATAATGGATCCCAGTAACGACCCCAAATCACTTTGACCACTTCCCAGCCTGCGCCGCGGAATTCGCCTTCAAGTTCTTGGATGATCTTACCGTTACCACGTACAGGGCCATCAAGACGCTGTAAGTTACAGTTAACGATGAAGACTAAGTTATCTAATTCTTCACGGGCCGCTAAACCAATCGCACCTAAGGCTTCTGGCTCGTCACACTCACCGTCACCTAAGAAACAGTAAACGGTTTGTGCTGAACAATCTTTCAGACCACGGTCAGTCAGATATTTCAGGAAACGCGCCTGATAAATCGCTTGGATAGGGCCTAAGCCCATAGAAACTGTTGGGAATTGCCAGTAATCCGGCATCAGTTTTGGATGTGGGTATGAAGACAGACCCTTGCCATCCACTTCTTGACGGAAGTTAGCCAGTTGGTCTTCGCTTAAACGACCTTCTAAGAATGAACGCGCATAAATACCAGGAGCAATATGGCCTTGGAAATACACTAAATCGCCACCGTCTTTTTCATTGGGTGCGCGGAAGAAGTGGTTAAAACATACGTCATAAATAGTCGCGCTTGAGGCGAAGCTTGAAATATGGCCGCCTAATTCTAAATCTTTCTTAGAACCACGAAGCACCATAGCTAAAGCGTTCCAACGGATGATGGCGCGAATGCGACGTTCCATCTCTTGGTTGCCAGGCATGTGCGGCTCTTGACCCGCAGGGATAGTGTTCAGGTAAGCCGTTGTGGCGTTATAAGGCAAGTGAGTGCCATTACGACGCGCTTTATCGATCAGCTTTTCTAGTAAAAAATGCGCGCGCTCTGGGCCTTCCTGTTCCAACACGGCTTGCAGGGCATCAACCCATTCCTGAGTCTCTAACGGATCTACGTCTTGTAGCATATCTTCAGACATGACACTGTCCTTCTCTATATACATGATAATGAATGGTGTTTGCGGCATATTCCGATTTAGCTGGCAGCTAAATCACAGAACTTAAGCGCCACTCTTTAAACGGCGCAAGCTTCGCTGCAACCGGCTATCTTCTTCCCGCACAGATAACATCACCTCTTCGATGTAACTTAAGTGTTCATTCGAGGCTTCTCTGGCGGCGTCGGGATCACGACGAACGATGGCAGCGAGCAAGGCCCGTCTGTGATCGTTAGCCATAGTAGAAGCTTCTTCGCGGCGGCTTAAAAGCTCCAGGTTTTGCGCCACATTTTGATGCAGCACAGGGGTTAAACTAAGAACGAGGTGTAACATAGCCACGTTATGTGACGCTTCCGCCACAGCACGATAAAAACGCACAATCGCAGCAGCTTTTTGTTCGATATCGGTGGCGGCTTCCACCTCGAGGATCATACGCTTGATATTTTGCATATCGGCGTCGGTACCACGCAGGGCCGCAAAATAGGCCATCATGCCTTCGGTGGCATGGCGGAACTCCAGTAAGTCGTACTGACTCTCTGGATCTGAATTCATCAGTTCAACAATAGGATCGGCAAGGGTCTGCCAGAGTTGTTCTTTGACATAAGTACCACCGCCTTGGCGGCGCATTAACAGTCCTTTTGCCTCAAGCTTTTGAATAGCTTCACGCAAAGAAGGTCGAGACACTTCAAACTGGATCGCCAGTTCGCGTTCAGGCGGTAACTTCTGACCGGGCTGTAAACTCCCCTCTAAGATCATTTGCTCTAATTGCGCCATGATCACGTCAGAAATTTTTGGCTGATTAATTTTACTATAGGCCATCAGGCGCTCAGCTCCGTTGTAAATTGGTCTTACCAATTTTTTTGAGTGAGCGCACTTTATCAAATCAGCGTTTTGATGTCCAGATTGAAGATCACTCCTTAAAAGCGATCTCGATCAAAAGCACCCACGAAGAGAGAGCATAGCGGAAAAAAATGTTTATGGGGTCAGACCATTTGACAAAAGCACGGACTTCGCCCACTAGGCGCTGCCAAAAGCGCAGCGGATAGATTCTAGACTAGAAGGAGCACAACGACACCCTAGCAGCGAAGCGTTCTCGATTCTCGCTGCGAAGCGTCCTTCTTTTAACTCACCAATCCAAAAATGGTCAGTAATGAAAGTACTGCAACAATAAGTGTAAAGTTACGTTTACTGAGTACTAATAATGCTAAGGTTGATTGTACACATATAGGTGCACTTGCGACCTCAGGTAAAGGTTGTGCCGCTAATGCCGTTTCAGCCACCACAGTGTGAGCGCTCACATTTAAGGTCAACCCATTACGGCGCCACGCCGCTAAACCTTCACTAAATTGACCACTTAAGGCATAACCAAAGGCGAAAATCCGGCTCGGTAACCAATCCAGTAGCGTAATCACTTCGTTGACTAAGGGTAGCTCTAGGGATTTACGGGCATTCTCTTCGGCATAAAAACGTACCGTGCAATACAGTACCGCACCGACTGGACCTAAAAAAATGAAAAACAGCGCCACTGCACCATAATAACGATAGTTAATCCAAGCAACACTTTGGCCCACTTTGGCACCAAGGTCTTTCTCGGATACAGCATCTAAACACTCGCTACAATCGAGTTCGGCGGCATAATGGTAACAAGCTTGGACGTCTGAGCGGCAAGCCGCTTGCATATATTTTTTGAAAATATCACGCTGCTTCTGATGGTTAAAACAAACCACGGCCACAACAATCCATAGGGCTAAACTTAATAAGCCCCAAAACATTCCCGCCACTAACCAAGATAAAACATATACCAACAAGGCTGGTAGCACTAACGCCAACGCCATCATCACGCTTGTCAGTGACGCTTTATCACCAAAAAATGTTGTCTGATAGGATTGCAGTAAACGATCAAATTGCCATGATGAAGGAAGAAATTTAAGTCGCTCCACTAAAATAGCAATTAACAATGAAAACAATGCCATCTGTCATACTCCTTGTAAAATGGTTACAGATAACGGAACTCTGCGCTTACCGATTAAAGTTTACCGATAACGGAACGTTCGCTGGCTCACTCACAGAACGCTGCGCTTACCGTAAGGGCGAAGCACGTTCCGTCATCCGTAAGTCGCGCAGCGACGTTCTGTTATCCCTGTGAAATCCGTGAGTCGCGCAGCGTTTCTAAATACCTTGTCCAATCAAAACTTTGCCCTGGGTCCGTTTTCCGCATTGGCGCAATATCACAATGACCCACAATCCGTTCAATACTCAGCAATGGATATTCTACCAGTAGGGCTTGTGTTAACTCGATGAGTGACTGATATTGCTCAGGAGTGTAAGGCTCAGTATCTGTGCCTTCCAGTTCAATACCAATGGAAAAATCATTACAATTCTCTCTCTCACCATAACGAGACACCCCAGCATGCCAAGCCCTGTCATTACAGCTTACATATTGGACACGCTCGCCATTGCGGCGGATCAAAAAGTGCGCCGACACTTGCAAGCCCTGCAACGGTGCAAAGCTGGAATCGGCATTAGTATCTAAACACCCTTGAAATAATTGATCAATGTAAGGTAATCCAAAGCAGCCTGCGGGCAGACTAATATTGTGGATCACTAACAAACTCACTTCATTCAAGGGACGTTGATTAAAATGTGGCGACTCACAACGCCTCGCACTATCACACCAACCCGAATCAAACCGCATTATGAGCTTATCCTCTATGCCACATATACTGCTTACTCTAACAGTATTCCTCCAAGCAAAGAAGAAACCCTGCGCACGGAACTTACTGACTGAGCTATCTTTTAACATTGAGATCATGGAGCAAACCATCCACTATCAATTTAAATAAGGCTGCAGCTTACTCCTTTTACTCAATCTTCCAACCTGTTCCGTGAGACCTAAGGCCGTGGTAATCTTAACCTAAAATGCAAGTAGGCCGTAATGCAAGGACTCCGCTTATGTTAGAAAACGATATCCGCCAATCAGTAAAATCAGCCCTCAGAGAAGACTTAGGTGGCACTGAAATCAACGATCAAACCAAAGCCATCGCTTATGGCGACATCACAGCAATGTTGATCCCCGCCGATAAGTACGCTGAAGCCACTTTAATCACCCGTGAAGAAGGCGTTTTTTGTGGTAAGGCATGGGCAGAGCAGGTTTTTAACCAACTCGGTGGTGAAGTCGCACTGCATTGGCATGTAGATGATGGCGATCTAGTATTACCCAACCAGCTATTATGTGAATTATCAGGTCCTGCGCGCGCTATTCTCACTGGCGAACGCACGGCAATGAACTTTATCCAAACACTTTCTGGTGTTGCCACCTTAACCAAACATTATGTCGATAAACTGGCGGGGACTCACACTCGTTTGTTAGATACTCGCAAGACAATTCCAGGCCTACGCACGGCACAAAAATATGCCGTCACCTGCGGTGGCGGAAAAAACCATCGTATTGGTTTATATGATGCTTTTTTGATTAAAGAAAACCACATTATGGCCTGTGGCGGTATTCGCCAAGCCGTAGATACCGCCCGCAGCTTGTACCCGAATAAACCCGTTGAAGTCGAAGTGGAGTCACTCGAAGAGCTCGCCTTAGCACTCGACTCTGGCACAGATATCATAATGTTAGATAACTTCGACATCACTAAGATGGTCGAAGCGGTTGAAATGAACAATCAATATAAAGCTAAAGGCGCCGGCGCTAAGCTCGAAGTCTCTGGTAATGTCACCTTAGATACCTTAGCCGAATTCGCCAAAACAGGGGTGGACTATATCTCAGTTGGCGCACTCACTAAGCATGTTCGCGCCTTAGATTTATCACTCAGATTAAAAGCTTAAAACCGCTGGATGTTAGCTGGTAGTGGAATGTTCTCGCAAAGTACCGTAAGCACATTCCACTCATAAAATATTAAGGCGAAATGCATTTTTTGTAGGACTCCTCCAAACCAAATGTGAAATCGTGCCAGCACTATCATACTCAGCATTCACCCTCACGATTCCCCCACCCCGTCACCATTTCATGTCACCAATTTGACAACATAGAGACACACGCCAGCTAAACAGATATTGTCAAAAAGTTGTTATAACCTAATATGTCGATAAGTTAGCCTTTTATACAAAAACAACACTTTATTAGTACTTTATACTTAATTTTTGTTTCCTTTTACCTAACTTTGTACTAACTTTTACCAAGGCGAGATGGCCGTTTGGTCAACCTCACCTAAGGTCAGCACTGGGATTCTTTTTAAAATTGCCTAGTTCACGTTTTTTGAGAGGCATATTTTTGAAAACGTTAGCCTAAGGTGCGGTTGCCGAAACAATTTATTCAAACAAGCGCTAACCCAGCATTAACTTAGTGCTAATTTAGCAAAACTAGCTTGGATAAATCAGCATGAGTCATTACACATGGGTCATTCAAGATCATCGGTGTACTGTTAATGTTATATAGATCATATAAATGATTTTATTGACATAAATGAGTAATAAAGTTTGATGAGATAAAACAATTTATAGAGTAAAACAGCGGTTAGGTTAAACACTCTATTCAACCACAGTAAGTCACTAAATAGTTAGCTGGAGAGAAAAATGAAGGCCATGAATTTAAAGAAACAAGCTCAGGGTTTTACTCTGATCGAACTGATGATCGTTGTCGCCATTATCGGTATTTTGGCAGCTGTAGCATTGCCAGCTTATCGTGATTATGTTGCAGCGGCACACGGTGGAGCAGCAATGAAAGTTACAAGTGCTTATACCTCAAAAGCATTGACTTGTGTTCAAACAGGAGTCGCCTGTGACTCAATAGCTAAAGATGTTACCGATGTTGCAGCGTTAACAATATCAGCTGGTGGTCCATTTGCTGAAAGTACTGGTGGTACTCTAGCGTATGATGAAGGCTCATGCGTTATTAGTGCAGAGATCAAAAATGATGGTCAAATTGTGTATACAGCCAAAGCGACTAACGCAGCTGGTTCAGTAACTGATGCACAGTGCAAAGATGGAGCTGGCATCAAGTAAATATACTGCTCTTTAATTTTATTGGATGAACCGAAGAGAGTACTGCTCTCTTTGGTTATTTAACTTTCGTAATCTTTCTCGGATTTGTTATGCCCACAACTGGCCTTCATTTAGGTTTATCTACCCTATTTATACGAAAAGGTCTGCTAAATGAAGAGCAGATGGCGAATGCCATCACAAAATCCCGTCAAAATAAGCAAGCGTTGGTAAGCACTTTAGTACAAAGTAAACTCATTTCAGCCCGTGCCATTGCCGAGCTTTGCTATGAGGAATATGGCACGCCGCTACTCGATCTCAATGAATTTGATCTTGCTTCGATTCCTGAGGACTTCCTCAATAAAAAACTCATTGAAAAGCACCGCTGCTTACCGCTATTTAAACGGGGAAATCGCCTCTATATAGGCACATCCGACCCGACCAATATTGCTGCCCTCGAAGATTTCCAATTTAGTGCAGGCTTGCACGCCGAAGCGATTCTAGTTGAAGAAGATAAACTAGCCAAAGCACTGGAGAAAATTCTCGAAGTAGATATTAGCGGCCTAGATTTAGGCGGTATGGATGAAGCGGCTTTAGCCAATATTGAAATAACAGATACCGACAGACGCAATGAAGAGTCAACGGGTGAGAGTAGCGATGATGCACCTATTGTTATCTATATCAATAAAATTCTAACCGATGCGATTCGTAAAGGAGCCTCGGATTTACACTTTGAACCCTATGAGAAGCGCTACCGCATTCGTTTTCGCATCGACGGTATTTTACACGAAGTCTCTGAACCGCCGATAAGTCTCGCCGGCCGTTTATCGGCTCGGTTAAAGGTAATGTCAAAACTTGATATCGCCGAACGTCGCGTGCCACAAGACGGCCGAATCAAGATGAAACTTTCCCGCACTAAGTCCATCGACTTTCGGGTAAGCACTCTACCTACCCTGTGGGGCGAAAAAATTGTAATGCGGATCTTGGATTCATCCTCCGCACAATTGGGCATTGAAAAGCTTGGCTACGAGCCCGACCAAGAAAACCTTTACCTTGAGATGTTAGCAAAACCCCAAGGGATGATTTTAGTGACCGGCCCAACAGGCTCAGGTAAAACCGTCTCACTCTATACTGGGTTAAATATTCTCAATACTGAAGAGCGTAATATTTCTACCGCCGAAGATCCGGTAGAAATAAACCTTGAAGGCGTAAACCAAGTCCACATTAACTTAAAAGCCGGCCTCACTTTCGCCTCCGCTTTACGTTCATTCCTACGCCAAGATCCCGATGTGGTGATGGTGGGTGAAATTCGCGATCTTGAAACCGCCGAAATAGCCATTAAAGCGGCGCAAACGGGACACTTAGTGTTATCGACCTTACACACAAACTCGGCTGCCGAAACATTGACTCGTTTAATCAATATGGGCGTGCCAGGTTATAACATCGCCAGCTCAGTTAACCTGATTATTGCCCAGCGTTTGGCACGTCGACTTTGCCCCGAATGTAAGCAAGCTGAAATCATCCCTGAGCATGAACTATTACGTTTAGGTTTTGCCCAAGCACAAATTACACAAGGTTTTACCACCTTTAAACCTGCGGGCTGCGAGCATTGCTCCGGCGGCTACAAAGGCCGGGTTGGTATTTACGAAGTGATGAAGATGTCCGATGAAATAGCGCGTACTATCATGGAAGGCGGTAACTCCTTACAAATCGCCTCCCAAGCTAAAGCGCAAGGAATGCGGGATTTGCGTCAATCAGGATTATTGAAAGTAATCCACGGTGTTACTAGCATCGCAGAAGTCAATCGCGTAACGAGTTTTTAAGAGTAGAGCACTACAAAGAGCGCCCTGCTTTTACAACCTAACAGAGATTATTTATGGCTACGGCAACAACAGTAAGAAAGTCTCGCGGCAAAAAAAACGAGCAAAAAAGCCAGCCCAAAATCTATACCTTCGAATGGAAAGGCGTAAATCGCGACGGTAAAAAAACGGCAGGAGAGCTTAGAGGTGCAACCGCAGCCGAAATCCGTAGCCAGCTTAAATCACAAGGAGTAAACCCTAAGAGCGTTCGTAAGCAATCATCTCCACTATTTAAGTTAGGTGAAGCCAATATCACCCCTATGGATATTGCCATGATGACCCGTCAAGTCGCGACTATGTTGGCGGCAGGCGTTCCTTTGGTAACGACATTTGAACTACTCGGCCGTGGTCATGAAAAAGCTAAAATGCGGGAATTACTGGGTACTATTTTAACCGACATTCAATCGGGTATTCCCTTATCCGATGCCATGCGCCCCCATAGACGTTACTTCGACGAACTTTATGTAGACTTAGTCGCCGCGGGTGAGCACTCTGGTTCACTCGATTTGGTTTTCGATCGCGTCGCAACCTATAGAGAAAAAACGGAAGCGCTCAAATCAAAAATTAAGAAAGCCATGTTCTATCCTGCAGCGGTCGTCATAGTCGCGCTTTTAGTCACGACATTGTTATTACTCTTTGTCGTACCTCAATTCGAGGAAATTTTTAAGGGCTTTGGTGCAGAACTACCCGCCTTTACGCAACTGGTACTGCATATTTCCCGCGGCTTACAATCCTCTTGGTACATCTTTTTAGCCGCCATTGTCAGCGGAGTATTTTTGTTTGTACGGGCGCACCGAAACTCGCAAATGGTGAGAGATAGAGTAGACGAAGCCGTGCTAAAAATCCCTGCCATTGGACCGATTTTGCACAAAGGTGCCATGGCTCGTTTCGCCCGTACCTTAGCTACCACATTTGCTGCAGGTGTGCCGTTAATTGATGGCTTAGAATCCGCCGCTGGCGCATCGGGTAATGCAGTTTATCGCAAAGCCATATTGAATATTCGCCAAGAGGTAATGGCGGGGATGCAAATGAATGTCGCGATGCAAACCACAGGGCTTTTCCCCGATATGCTAGTGCAGATGGTGATGATAGGCGAAGAATCCGGCTCGCTGGATAACATGCTCAATAAAGTCTCAACCATATATGAAATGCAAGTAGACGATGCGGTTGATGGTTTATCAAGCCTAATTGAACCTATTATGATGGTAGTCATAGGTACTGTGGTCGGCGGGTTAATTGTCGCTATGTATCTTCCTATCTTCCAAATGGGTAAAATCGTCAGTTAATTCATTCGATTCAAATAAAATAAGAAAACTAAATGTCAGAATTTATCTCTCTTTTGGGCCACTCTTTTGATCAGAGTCCTTGGCTCTTTATTACGCTAAGCTTTATTTTTGCCGCCACCATAGGCAGTTTTTTAAACGTAGTAATCCACAGATTTCCTGTGATGATGAAACGGGAATGGCAGCAAGAATGTAATCAGTATTTGCAGGAATACCACGCTGAGATAGTCACAAAAATCGGTATTGATAAACTCAATACACCTATAGATAGCTTCCCCGAAAAATATAATCTCGTGGTGCCGGGCTCAGCCTGCCCTAAGTGCAAAACGTCGATTAAACCTTGGCATAATTTACCTGTATTCGGCTGGTTAATGCTCAAGGGAAAATGCGCCGCCTGTCACGCCCCCATTTCCGCCCGCTACCCAATAATTGAATTCATCACAGGGCTACTTGTTGCGACTTTAGCGTGGCACTTTGGTCCAAGCTGGCAATTTGTCTTTGCGAGCATACTGACATTTGTACTTGTCGCCCTTACTGGTATCGATCTTGATGAGATGCTGCTGCCAGATCAAATGACGTTACCGTTAATTTGGCTCGGCTTGATCATCAATCTAAATCATACCTTTGCGAGCCCAACCGATGCCGTTATCGGTGCAGCAGCTGGCTATTTAAGCTTGTGGTCCATTTTTTGGCTATTTAAGATCCTCACTGGCAAGGAAGGCATGGGCTATGGCGACTTTAAACTGCTCGCCGTTTTCGGTGCTTGGCTCGGCTGGCAAATGCTGCCGCTGGTCATTTTACTTTCGTCCTTAGTCGGAGCTGTCGTCGGTATCACTATGATTGTCAGTAAACGCCTCAAGCAAGGTAATCCCATCCCATTTGGGCCTTATATTGCTGCCGCAGGCTGGATAGCCTTGCTATTTGGACAACAGATTGTTGATTGGTACCTATCAACACTGTAAAAGCTCGCAAACTAAGCACTGAGTTATCCGGAGTATGTTATGTCAAAGTTTATCGTTGGCCTTACTGGTGGCATAGGTAGCGGTAAAACGACTGTTGCCAATTTATTCGCCGCAGAAGGCATTACCTTAGTCGACGCCGATATTATTGCCCGCGACGTTGTCGCTCAGGGTTCAAAAGGACTTGAGGCCATCGTTAGCCATTTTGGCATTGAGATGTTAACACCTGAGGGTGAACTCGATCGCGCCAAACTGCGGCAACGGATATTTAGCCACCCTGAAGAACGTGAATGGTTAAACCGGCTATTGCACCCCATGATCCGTCAAGAAATGCTAGAGCAGGTAGAAAAAGCAACCTCAGCCTATGTAATTATGGTCGTGCCCTTGCTATTTGAGAACGGGTTAGATAGGTTAGTCAATCGGACTTTAGTGGTGGATATTTCGCCTGAGTTGCAAATCAGCCGCACCATAAAAAGGGACAATGTTGATGCATCTCAAGTAAATAACATCATTAACAGCCAATTGAGCCGCAGCGAAAAACTCGCCCGAGCCGACGACATTATTGATAATCAGGGAGAGATATCAACCTTAAAACGAGAGGTGCTAGCATTGCACCAACGCTATTTACAACTATCTGGTACTCATAACGCCCATGACTGAATTAGTTTACGAACAGCCCCTAAACGAGAAAATTCGCAGCTACTTGCGGCTCGAATACCTCGATAAACAGCTGCAAAGTAACCTAAGCAATGACCACCAACATAGATGTTTTTATCCGCTGTTTTCCCTCTGTGAATTGTCCGAACGCTGCGATTATCGCAATGAAGTATTAAAAGATATTGAGCGGCACTTGCTGCAACTGAACAAATGGCAAGAATTAGATCACGTCGACCACCAGCAAATCAATATCTATATCAACGCCCTCACCCAAGCCCGCGAACCGTTACAAAAGCCTGAACGCTTCGGCAGCCAATTAAAACAAGACAAATTTATTTCCGCACTTCGACAACGCTTCGGCATGCCAGGTGCTTGCTGTAACTTCGACCTACCGCAACTGCATTATTGGCTATCTAAACCTTGGGAAGAAAAACAGCACGATTATCGCTCTTGGATAGCGCATTTCGAACCTTTACTTACCCCGATCACGTTACTACTTCAACTTACTCGTAGCACGTCCCATTACGACAATGCCGTTGCCCACGCAGGCTTTTATCAAGGTGACAGTGCCCAAGCACTTGCTTTGGTAAGGGTTAAAGTCGATGCATCCCACGGGTGTTATCCTACGATTAGCGGCCATAAAAACCGTTTCGCTATCCATTTTGTGCAGTTTGAACAACAACGCCACTCCGACCGTTCAATTGATTTCTTACTGGCTACCTGTGCATGAAGCCTTTACACTAATGGCCTGAAAGACATTCGTATTGGCGGCCGCTTTATCGCCGTTAACCAAGAGAACAATTATGCCATTGACCGTTAACTGCCCTATCTGCAAAGCCCCTGTCGAGTGGGTGCCACAATCTGCATTTAAACCTTTTTGCAGCGAGCGCTGTAAGTTGATCGACCTCGGTGATTGGGCGTCAGAAAAACACGTCATCCCAGTCAAAGCCGAGTTTGATCCAGAAGCATTTGATGAATTTGATCTCGATGAAGGCGATTTTTTTAAAGAGTAATTTTGGGGTTGCACACGAATAACTCAGCTCAAGCCTTTAATGCACTTACTTTTACCCACTCATTAATCGATAAATATTATGACTAAACGCATCCATGTTGCCGTCGGCATTATTACTAACTCGGCCGGTGAAATTCTGTTGGCAAAACGCCCAGATCATTTACATCAAGGTGGGAAATGGGAATTTCCTGGTGGTAAAGTTGAGACAGGCGAAACTGTCACTCAGGCATTGATCCGTGAACTCAAAGAGGAAGTCGCGCTCAATGTCACTGATAGTCAGCCATTTATGGCGTTGAGTTTCGACTATCACGATAAACAAGTGCTACTCGATATCCATTCAGTCACAGAATTTAACGGCACAGCTCAAGGCCTTGAAGGTCAGCTTATCGCTTGGGTCACTAAAACCGACTTAACCAATTACGACTTCCCAGAAGCTAATAAGCCTATTCTTGAAAAAATTCTGGCTCAGTAATCCAGCAATTTACCTTATCCTCTCAATGTGTTCTATCCCCGAATCGCGATTCGGGGATGAACTTTTTCAATGCCTTAACTCCGAAAAACATGTAATTATGTGATCGTTAAGCCGATAGATATTAGCAATGCGTGATCTTGCTTGCAGCAAATCAATTAATCGCTTTAATCGTATCCAGAATAATGTTTGAATCGAATTTCATTCTTTCTCTTCGATTTCGAGGGCGCATCATGCACAATAACGTTAAGGCATTCCTAGCCACTACCGCCTTATTTTTTAGTTGTCAGGTACTAGCCAATGGTGGCTGTGGATTTGAAGAACAACAACAGGGTTTAATTGCGACCTGCAGTGAGGAGAAACAAGAAGTGATTTTAACTGGCATAGTAGAAGCACAACATTTAGTCACAGATCTCAATGAGTTTACCGAAGGGTATAAAACCTATCAAGTCGATACCACTGCAATCACCCCGCTTAAAAGCATCGCTGAACCTACAGAAATTGTAGTGATCATTGGTACTTGGTGCCCAGATTGTCACCGGGAAACCCCGCGCTTTATCCGTATTATGGAAGAAGTCGCTAATCCCAATATTAAAGTGACCTATATTGGTGTCGACAGAACGAAAAAAGATCCCGAAGGCTTAGCTGCAAAATACGACTTTACCCGTATACCAACCTTTATTGTACTGCAACAAGGTAAAGAAGTTGGCCGCATCGTAGAGCGCCCAACGGTTTCCTTAGAAAAAGATCTCGCCGACTTATTGAAATAATCGGCACAGTACAAACATTAAAGGCCGCATCGCGGCCCTTAGTTTTTATCATGTTTTAATAAAATATTAGCTGACTTCGTCAATAATCCGCTGAGCTAACATCACTAAAACACCTTCACGTAATGCGCCGCCAGATAAGGCTAAATGCTCGATCCCCAGCAACTCAAACAAAGCCAATAGAATAGCGACACCCGCAGCAAAAGTCGGTGCTCGCTCACTGCAAAGCCCAACAATCCCCATTAAGCTAATATCTTCTTGAGCGAGGATCTCAGCCTTCAACTGAGTAAGCACATCGAGTGTGATAGTTTCAGATAACCCTCGGTGTAGTAACACTTCTACCACGGACTGTACAGCCCCGGAGGCACCAACGACACAATGCCAACCAAGATCACGTAGGGTTTGTCTATGCTCTGCTAATGCGATTAGTACTTGCTGCTTAGCATCATCGAAATCTAACTGCTGCAGCGGCAAACTGCTGAAAAATTGGCGATTATAAGTCACGCTACCAAAGGGTAAACTGGTTTTGAACAGCACTTGATGCCCATCGCCAATGATAAACTCTGTACTCGCCCCACCGATATCAATAACCAAGCGACGGCCTTGACCACAAGTGGTCGCCACCATACCTTGATAGATAAGCTCTGCTTCACGCATTCCAGAGATAATTTCGATCGGATGACCTAAGAGTGGCAATGCACGCTGATTAAACTCATCAGCATTGCTAATACTGCGAAGAGTTGCAGTTGCAATCACAGCAACATGGTTTGCTTCAATCTTATGTTGTACCAACATCTGGGCAAACATACTCAAACAGTCGAGGCCGCGCTGCATGACATCGGGGCTTAATTTGCCATCGTTGCCTATGCCTTCGGCGAGCCTCACCTTGCGTTTATATTTCGCAATAATATGCGGCTGACCACCACGCGTTTTGGCGATCAGCATATTAAAACTATTTGAGCCTAATGTTATAGCGGCATAAGCGGGTGTTGGCATTTACGAATGTCTACGTGTCCTATCATGACGAGGAGGGCGAGCACCACTGCGTTGCGCACCTGGGCGGCTTGCCCCTGAACGATCACGCAAGTTTCGAGTGCCGCTAGGGTGTTTACGGTGGATCTTCGCTGGCGTAGGAATATCGGCCAGTAAAGCTTCACTATCGTAGTTACTTACTGGAATCGAATGATTGATGTAGCTTTCGATTGCAGGCAAGTTCAATGCGTACTCTTCACAGGCAAAGCTTATCGACATGCCTTTGTTACCCGCACGACCCGTACGACCGATTCGGTGAACATAGTCTTCGCAATCATCAGGTAAATCATAGTTATACACGTGTGAAACGTCAGAAATATGTAGACCACGAGCCGCAACATCAGTAGCAACCAATATATCTAGCTGGCCACTGGTAAATTGCTCAAGGATACGAATACGCTTTTTCTGTGGCACATCACCCGTTAATAAACCCACACGATGTCCATCACCTTCAAGCCAAGACCAAAGCGTTTCACAACTGTGCTTAGTGTTGGAGAAAACGATGGCTTTTTCTGGCCAATCTTCTTCAATCAAGGTCAACAGCAAACGCATCTTCTCTTCTTGGGAAGGATAGAAGATTTCTTCTTTGATGTTTTTGGAGGTTTTTTCTTCGGGGGCGATTTCGACTTTAACGGGCTCATTCATATGATCATAAGCCAGCTCTTGTACTTTCATCGACAAGGTTGCCGAAAATAGCATATTAAGACGTTGATTTGCCTCAGGCATACGTCTAAATAAGAAGCGGATATCTTTAATAAAACCAAGATCAAACATACGATCGGCTTCATCAAGTACTACTGCCTGAATTGAATTCAAGCCAATAATACCTTGGCGAACGTAGTCGATAATTCGACCCGTTGTACCAATCAAGATATCAACACCTTGATCTAATACTTTACGCTGCACATCGTAACTTTCACCGCCATAAACAATACCCACCTTTAAGTGTGTGTGCTTGGCGAGTAAAATCGCATCTTTGGCAATCTGAATCGCCAGTTCGCGAGTCGGGGCCATAATGATGGCGCGGGGCTGATTAATCAGTCGACCTTCAGGTATGGGAGTCGATAATAAATGATTAAACGTGGCGACCAAAAAGGCCATTGTCTTACCAGTGCCCGTTTGTGCTTGGCCTGCGATATCTTTTGATTGGAGTAATACAGGCAGTGATAACGCCTGAATCGGCGTACAAAATTCGAAGCCGTTCTCGGCAAGGGCCTGTTTAACCTCAGGATGTAGAGGTAGGTCGGCAAACCTTTGGGTAGATAGATGTGTTTCGCTCATAGCGCAAGCTTACCTGTTGAGGTTGCAATAAGATACTCGATCGTTTGAAATAGCCACATTGTAAAAAGGTAACTTGAAAAGCTATTTTTCAGCCCCAATATACATGGTAAGCCATTAACAAACCAGCAATGGCACCCAAACTGGAGAACATCATGAGCGATAAAATTATATACCTGAGTGACGACAGCTTCGAAAACGACGTATTAAAGTCTGATTTGCCAGTATTGGTAGACTTCTGGGCCGAGTGGTGTGGTCCTTGTAAAATGATCGCTCCAATTTTAGACGATGTGTCTGAAGAATATGCAGGTCGCTTGACTATCGCTAAATTAAACGTTGACCAAAACAATGTTTCTCCAGCGAAATATGGCGTTCGTGGCATCCCAACTTTACTGCTATTCAAGAACGGCGAATTAGCCGCGACTAAAGTTGGCGCACTCTCAAAAACGCAATTGAAAGAGTTTATTGACGCTCAAATCTAATTTGACGTCGTCGTAATGAGTGACCTCCGGCACAAGCTATAAATTAATTGTGCCGGAATTTCCCTAAATTTCTGGACGCCCCGCTTTGTTAGTGCTACTTTAATAACCAGATTCTTTCTAATAACCTCTTCTCGCTCGTCAATCACTATCCTGAATTACATCCTTACTGATTGATCGCGGTAAGCTTTGTCGCGTAACACAAGACCCCCAAAATGAACTTAACTGAATTAAAAGACACGCCGATTTCTGACCTAGTCTCGCTAGCTGAAAATATGAAGCTCGAAAATATGGCCCGCGCTCGCAAGCAGGACATTATTTTCTCAATCCTTAAAGCCCACGCAAAAAGTGGAGAAGACATTTTCGGTGGTGGGGTATTAGAAATACTCCAAGACGGTTTCGGCTTCTTACGCAGCTCAGACGGTTCTTATTTAGCTGGTCCAGATGACATCTATGTCTCACCAAGCCAAATTCGCCGCTTCAACATGCGAACGGGTGATACCATTTTTGGTAAAATTCGCCCACCAAAAGAAGGCGAGCGTTATTTTGCTCTATTGAAAGTCAACGAAGTTAACTTCGATAAACCAGAAAACTCCCGTAATAAAATTCTCTTTGAAAACTTGACCCCACTCCACGCAGAAGAACGTATGCGTATGGAGCGCGGCAATGGCTCAACTGAAGATATTACCGCGCGTATTCTGGATTTATGCTCACCGATTGGTAAAGGTCAACGTGGTTTGATCGTTGCACCACCAAAAGCCGGTAAAACGCTATTACTTCAAGGTATTGCTCAAAGCATCAGCTACAACAACCCAGAAGTGGTGTTGATGGTATTGCTGATCGACGAACGCCCAGAAGAAGTAACAGAGATGCAGCGCCTCGTTAAAGGCGAAGTTATCGCATCAACCTTCGATGAACCAGCCAGCCGTCACGTTCAAGTTGCCGAAATGGTGATTGAAAAAGCAAAACGTTTGGTTGAGCACAAGAAAGACGTCGTTATCTTACTCGATTCGATTACCCGTTTAGCCCGTGCTTATAACACTGTTATCCCATCATCGGGCAAAGTGTTAACTGGTGGTGTAGATGCCAACGCCCTGCACCGTCCAAAACGCTTCTTCGGTGCGGCACGTAACATCGAACACGGCGGCAGCTTGACCATTATCGCCACAGCCTTGGTAGATACCGGTTCTAAGATGGACGAAGTGATCTACGAAGAATTTAAAGGTACAGGTAACCAAGAGCTACATTTGTCACGTAAAGCGGCAGAAAAGCGCGTGTTCCCAGCCATTGACTTCAACCGCAGCGGTACGCGTCGTGAAGAAAAGCTCACGACTCAAGAAGAACTGCAAAAAATGTGGATCCTGCGTAAGATCCTCAATCCTATGGATGAAGTCAGCGCAATGGAATTCTTAATCGATAAATTGGCGATGACCAAGACTAACGAAGAGTTCTTTACCGCCATGAAACGCACTAAGTCTTAAATCTCACTCAGTGAGTCTCTAAACTAAAAGCCGCATTATGCGGCTTTTTTGTTATCTAAGATTTTTTCACTGCTAATATTTTACTCAAGTTTTTACTCAAAGCCTGTGTTCGCTGCCGGAGCATTTCCCGCAGTAAGAGCACGACAGGCGTGACATGTTCACGTCCTGGGCACACTAAGTACAAATCGACGGGCTCCCCCTGATACTCAGGCAACAAACGTACTAATCGCCCTGAGATTAAGTCATCGGCCAGATCTAGACTCGACTTAAATACCAACCCTTTGCCAGCCACAGCCCAACGGCGGGCAATCTCGGCATCATTAGCACTACGATTTCCCGTGACACGCACTTTGAATTCTTGACCATCTCGCCTAAATAGCCATTGATCGTGGGTGCGATCATCTAACTTATAAAACAAGCAATTATGCTCAACTAATTGTTCTAATGAATTAAGCACACCAAACTTGGCGAGATATTCAGGTGAGGCGCACAAGACACGATCAACACTGCAGATAGGAAAAGCCACTTGGTTAGAATCCTGCGGTTTTCCATAGCGCACAGCGACATCAATTTTATCGTGATAAAAGCTGCTGATATTGTCGCCAAGGTGCAAGCGCACTTGCAGTTGAGGAAAATCGAGCAAAAAATCGTCGAGCCAAGGCACAAACAAATTACGACCAAAGTCTGAAGAAACCGACAGGCTTAAGGTGCCAGATATTTTACCTTTATCACTGGCAATAGCCTGTTCGCCAAGCGCTAAATCGCTTAGCGCACGTCGGCAATGAATAAGATAACGTTCACCTTGCACAGTCAAACGTAAACTGCGTGTCGTGCGGATAAATAAACTAGTATCGAGCTGTTTCTCAAGCCGTTTTATTGCTGCACTGGCAGAAGCAGCCGAGATATCCATCTCGGCTGCTGCGGCAGATATATTGCCGCAATCAGCGACTCGCACGAACAAAGCTAAATCATTAATTAGCATGATTATCAAAAATCCTTTGAAAAAATTACAAACTTTATCCTGTTTATCTCTTGGCTAATATTCCACACAATGGCTACACGATACAAGTACACTCAAACAAGTAGACTCCAGCAAGTACACCCAGAGGAATAAACATGAAAGCCATTGGTTACCAGACAGCAGGTGCAATCACAGCGCCCAATGCATTAGAAAACATCACGCTAGCCGAGCCAACTGCGACAGGTTTTGACCTCTTAGTGGAAATCAAAGCCATTTCTGTCAATCCGGTTGATACAAAAATCCGTGCATCTAGCTCAGCGTCTGCAGGCGAATACAAAATTATCGGCTGGGATGCGGTCGGTGTCGTCAAAGCAGTTGGTGAGAAAGCCAGTCTTTTCAACGTTGGCGATGAAGTGTGGTATGCAGGCGATATCAGTCGCAGTGGAAGTTATGCAGAATATCAATTGGTTGATGAGCGAATTGTCGGCCATAAACCTAAAAGTTTAACCTATACCCAAGCCGCGGCATTACCTTTAACGGGGATTACGGCATGGGAGATTTTATTCGACCGTTTAGCTTTACCCCAAGATGGTTCGGCAACTGACGCCCGTATTTTAATTATCGGTGCGGCCGGCGGTGTGGGTTCAATCATCACTCAGCTTGCAGTAAAACTCACTGGTGCAGAAGTCATAGGCACTGCATCTCGTCCTGAATCCGCCGCTTGGGTGCACAAACTTGGTGCCGATGCTGTTATCGACCACACCAAGCCACTTTCACAGGAACTTGCCAATATTGGCATTACTAATGTGACCCATGTGATTAGCTTAACCCAAACCGATCAGCATTTTGATGAAATAGTACAAGTGCTTAAGCCACAAGGAAAACTAGCATTAATCGATGATCCTAAGGGGCCATTAGATGTGATGAAACTTAAGCGTAAAAGCTTATCCTTACACTGGGAACTGATGTTTACCCGCAGCCTATATCAGACCGAGGATATGATTGCGCAACACCACTTACTCAACCGCTTAAGCGCCCTTATCGATACAGGCGAGTTACAGAGTACGTTCGGTGAACACTACGGCACCATTAATGCCCAAAACTTAATCAAAGCTCACGCTCAGATAGAGTCTGGCAAAGCGATCGGTAAAATTGTTTTAGAAGGTTTTAACCAATGAAAATAACAGTATTTGCCCAAATCATAGCGAATCAAGGCCAAAGCGATACGCTATTTAAGATACTCAAGCAACTCGTGACAGACACTCATACCGAGGCTGGCTGCATCGAATACAAACTGCATCACTCATTAGATGATGAAAATATCTTCTGGATGTACGAAATTTGGCAATCCCAAGCCGCACTGGATGAACATATGGCGAGTACGCACTTTCAAGCATTCGTCGCTCAAACCGCAGACATAATCAATCGAGCTGACATTCACAAAAGCTACGCCTGCTAATCAACAAAAAAGCGCCAAACACGTTGGCGCTTTTCATCATTTATCACTCATCAAATCAAAGTCATGGCCATCTTACGGCGTAAATACGCAATTTGCTGCATGTGTGGCAAATCCTTAGGACAGTTGTCTTGGCAGCCGAGTAAAGTCATACAACCAAATACGCCATCCTGATTGCCAATCACATGGTAAAAATCCTCGGCAGTACGAGCGTCACGGCTGTCCATCTCAAAACGAGCTATTTTCATCATGCCCACAGCGCCGACAAAAGTTTCACGCATTTGTTTAGTCGCACAGGCAGAAACACACACGCCACATTCAACGCAGCGCTCTAGCTCATATAAACGCGCAGCTTCATCTGGGTCCATAGGATCTTCAAGCCGATGCACGCTTATATCATTGGCCTTAGGGTGTAACCACAGCTTTAAGCGTTCGGCCAGTTCCCGCATAAACTTACCAGTGTTAACCGAGAGATCACCAATCAACTCAAAACCTGGAAGCGGCATTAAGGTGATTTCGCCCTTAGGATATTTGGCCGTTAAGGTGCGGCAAGCTAGCGTCGGGAAACCGTTGATCACCATAGCGCAGCTACCACAGATACCAGCACGACAAACAAAGTCGAACTGCAATGAAGTGTCTTGTTCTTCCCTGAGTTTATTAAGGGCGATAAATACCGTCATCCCCAGTGTTTCGGTGAGCTGATAACGCACCATTTTCGGCTTATCGTTTGGCTCCTGCGGATCATAACGAAAGATATTAAAGGTTAACTGGCGACCTTGGCTCATTATGATTTTTCTCCTAACGCATTGGCAGATGGACTTTTTAAAGTATCACTTAAACGTTCATTATTGGGTTGTAAGCTCTCGGGTAATTCAAAGGGCATAAGAGCCCGCTGCCTTTGATAACGGTCAGCATCATCACCTAGCTCAGCTAAAATCTCGGCAATTTGCTGTTCACGCTTTTCGGTATCGGGATGCACTATGGCGTTGTTGATGCCATAACCACGATAACCCGGCGGGAGTTCCATCTTCATCACATCGAGTGCTTCGTAGTTAAGCACAGGTTCGAGTGCCTCGGGATCCGGCCAGCTGGCCAGGGTGCGATTCAGCCAGTCTCGATCATTTCGCTGCGGATAATCCTCGCGAGCATGGGCACCACGACTCTCTGTTCGCGCTGCGGCGCCGCAGGCTACGGTTAGCGCCACTTTTAGCATACGCTTAACCCGCAGAGCTTCGACTAACTCAGGATTGGCGTGACGCTTTTTACACTTAAGTCCGAGTTTACGCGAACGCTCAAGCAACACTTTTAGCTCGGCAACCGCTTTTTCAAGCTCGGGGCCATTACGGAAAATCCCCACATAATCCATCATGATGCGCTGCATTTCGCGCTTAAGTTCAAAGGCGCTCTCGTGACCATCACCCTCGACCAGCACATCGATTTCACTCTGCACCTGCTGCATAAACCGTTCAGCAAGCTGAGTGTCGATCTCAAGGCTATTGTTCTCACAAAAATCGGCGACATATTTACCAATAATCATGCCGCCAACCACAGTTTCGGCCAACGAATTACCGCCTAAACGGTTAAAGCCGTGCATGTCCCAACAAGCCGCCTCACCTACGCTAAATAAGCCTTTAAGCTGCGGACTTTCACCTGTGGCATTAGTCCGAATACCGCCCATAGAATAATGCTGAGTTGGGCGAACTGGGATCCAATCCTTAGCGGGATCGATGCCAAGGAAATTCTCACAAATTTCCTGTACTTCCCTAAGATTCGTTTCAATATGCTTGCGACCTAAAAGGGTAATATCTAGCCACAAATGCGGGCCATAAGGGCTATCAACGCCCTTACCTTTACGTATATGTTCGGTCATGCGACGCGATACGACATCCCGCGATGCCAACTCCTTTTTATCGGGCTCATAGTCAGGCATAAAGCGATAACCGTCTTTATCGCGCAATAAGCCGCCATCACCACGGCACCCTTCCGTTGTTAAAATGCCCACGGGAACAATGGCAGTGGGATGGAATTGCACCGCCTCCATATTGCCAAGCCTTGCCACGCCCGTTTCCAATGCCAACGCTTGGCCAATACCTTCGCAGATAATCGCATTGGTCGACACTTCATAAATTCGGCCATAACCACCAGTGGCTATCGTAGTGGACTTAGCCACATAGGCTCTAAGTTCACCCGTAATCAAACAACGAGCAATCACGCCATGGCAACGCTTCCCATTGTGAATAAGTGCCAAGGCTTCGATACGTTCATGGACGGGAATATCCATGGAAATCGCTTTGTTATCCATAGCGTATAATAGCGAGTGACCTGTACCGTCGGCGGTATAACAAGTGCGCCATTTTTTAGTCCCGCCAAAATCACGGGCGTTAATAAGACCATGGGCTTCTTGGGCCTCATGTAGCGTGACTTTTTGCGCATTGACTATCACTTCTCTCGGGCCAGCAGTCACCCGAGACCAAGGCACGCCCCAATTGGCCAGCTCACGTACTGCCTTAGGTGCACAATGGGCAAACATCCGTGCGACATCTTGATCGCAGCCCCAGTCGGAACCTTTTACCGTATCTTGAAAATGCACATCCTCATCATCGCCCATTCCCTTAACGGCATTGCCTAAACTCGCCTGCATACCCCCTTGAGCGGCAGCAGAGTGGGAACGTTTTGCAGGAATGAGTGACAAAACTAAAGTGTCAAGCCCACGCTCTTTCGAAGCGATAGCGACCCTTAAGCCCGCGAGCCCAGCTCCTACCACCAATGAATCGGTATAAATCAGTTTCACGCCTGCTCCTTAATGGGGTCTATTGTTTTGTGCTGTTTTTTTATGTTCGACATTCTATTCACTGATTAACTTAATCATTGATTAAAAGCGGAATTAACTCGCGTAGGGTAAAAATGCCAGAAGTGAGGCGACACCAACAGTGACAAATAGCACGCTCACTATGGTCTTGATCTTACGTAATCGACTGCGGTTGTTGAGATCCCGCGCCGCCCCCCATTTCAAAGCCACACGGTAAATGCCAATTGCTGCATGTAACTCCACAGTGAGCAGCAAAGGCAGATAAACCATCCAGACACCTTGATTCCAAATACGAACGGCGCTTCCCTGAGGGCCAATGGTTTCGGGAGCCGAGCCAATAAGCCACAAATGCACAGGCAACAGCAGTAAAATCACGACACCGGTAATGGCTTGCCAACGCCACAAGCGAGTATCGCTGTGGTTGATCACTTGCATTTGTTGGCGTAGAGCCCTTTGCTGACGCAGACTCATGGGTAATTTTTGCAATGCCACTAACACGTGCACTAACGCCAAAATGGCAATACCAATGGCAATACAAGTCACTACCCAAGGATAACCGTGTCCATCAGCGGACAGAAAACTCAGCTCCATAGTGCGTGCCACCCAACTCATGGCATCCGCACCCAATAAAATCGATGACACTAACACTAAGTGGGTCCACAAAAAGACTGCGAGTATTACCCCAGACAAACTCTGGCTTAAATCCAGCCAAGCACTCCATTTTTTAATATTTAATTTGATCGCCATCCTATCGCCTCACGCCGTTGACCTTATCGAGCCAATCTCATTAAGTCTTATCGCAAACTAATATCGCTCACACATCCACACGAAAACGTGAGCCAGATCAATTGAGTGCTGAATAATTAACCTAATGCTTAATAATAGCAGTGAAACAAAATCCTACTGCTGGCTTAAAACCTACTCAGGTACGAAGGGCTGCACAGGAATACCGAGCTCGCTACCGATAAATAGATATGAAACAAGGCTCGCAGTCCCCAGACATAGCAGATATATAATCAACACCTTAGCGACTTTTCGTAGCCCTGAACGTTTAGTGGTTATGCCCCACTTTACCGCCACGCGATAGAGACCAATCATGGCGTGTACCACTACAGCGGGAAGTAACAGCGCATACAGCAACCAAGCATTATCGTGATAAACCCGCTCAGCTGATAAATGCGGGCCAATTTCGGGATTCAAAATCATAGTGAAGAGGTGAACAGGAACGAGGAAAAATAAGATAAAGCCGGTGATCAGTTGCCAAAACCACGCATGGGTATCCTTATGCTTGATATTCCCCATGTGCGAACGCAGGGCTCGCCATTGCCCTAGCTGCGCCGGAAAACGCCGTAGCGCCACCGCGGCATGTACTATCACCACCAATAGCATAAACACTGAAAACACTTTAGTGACTATAGGAAAACCATGTCCTGTGCTGCTAAACATTCCACCTTCAAGCAAATGAACGACCCGATAAAAAGCCTCTTTACCCAGCAAAATACTCGATTCAAAATGCATGTGTAATAGTAAAAAGCTGCCAAGCATAATCCCTGTCGCACTCTGCAGCCTGTCAGCCTTTGCTGACCAAGGATGACCTTGCGATGTACTCACCCTATTGTGAACTCGAGTTATGCTTGTCATCTTGGATTCACCTATGTCGTTTGTCGTTGGCACCTCTTGGCAAACTACACCATAGCAGTAACGCAGATCCGGCTTCAGCATCACAGATTTAAAGCGTGAGCCAACTCACCTGATTGAGTGCAACTCTTAGAACAAGATCACAAAAAACGCACCAAACCAAACAAAGGTAAAACCAATTAACCAATATATTTCATGGTGTTATATCAAATAATGAAACTGACAATTCGGTTTTCAACACCAATCCATACCCGCCAGCTAACCCCTTGTCTGTATAGACAAAAGCGCAATACCAGGATAGCCAGTCGTCGAACCTAAACCCTAGTGATAACCAAACGACCTTACCTAAAGCGCTTTAAATTCCCGCTACATCCTGCATTTTGGGATAGTTTGGGTATACAATACCGCGATATTTTGAACCCTTAGTTTATGAACACTCAGTCACAGGATGCCCCCATGCCTTGGATCCAACTCCGTATAAACACCAATAGCGATGACGCTGAAACCATCAGCGACTTGCTCATGGAAGAAGGTTCAGTCTCTATCACCTTCGAAGACGGTAAAGATACCCCTATTTTTGAACCTAAATTAGGCGAAACCCCACTGTGGCGCGATACCGTGGTAGTGGCCTTATTCGATGCAGAAACCGATCTGACACCGACCATCGCCATGCTGAAAACCTTGCCTTTCCTCGGTGAGAACTTCAGCCATAAAGTCGAACAAATTGAAGATAAAGACTGGGTACGCGAATGGATGGATAACTTCCACCCAATCCAATTTGGCACACGTTTATGGATCTGCCCAAGCTGGCGCGAAATCCCTGATCCAACCGCAGTCAATGTGATCTTAGATCCGGGTCTTGCCTTCGGTACTGGCACTCATCCCACGACAGCACTGTGTTTAGAGTGGCTAGACAGCTTAGATTTAAGCGATGAAGAAGTGATCGATTTTGGCTGTGGTTCAGGCATCTTAGCCGTAGCCGCACTGAAACTGGGCGCAAAAAAAGTCACAGGTATCGATATCGACTATCAAGCCATCGACGCCTCGCGTGCCAACGCCGAGCGCAATGATGTCGCTGACAAGCTGGAGTTGTACTTACCAGAAGACCAACCCGCCGATCTCAAAGCCGACGTACTGGTCGCTAACATTCTTGCAGGCCCTCTGCGAGAATTAGCGCCTTTGATCGCAGAACGCGTAAAAACCGGTGGCAAACTTGCCCTTTCCGGTCTCCTCAAAGAACAAGCCCAAGAAATATCTGACTTTTATAGCCAATGGTTCGATATGGACGCAGCGGCTCACAAAGAAGATTGGAGTCGCTTGACAGGTAAGCGTAAATAGCGCTAAAGGGTGGCGCAACATGCGCCACCGCTGGCTTCCAACAATTTGACCTCTGACTTCTCGTCAATTAAAAGTCAAGAAAAAAAATTACCTCCAGGTCATTTATTGACCTTTTCACGGCCAACAAAAAGGGCTACTATAGCGCCCCTTTGAAGAGCTAAGGTGAAACATAAAATGCAGATTGGACCCTATCAACTGAACAATCAGCTGATCGTGGCACCAATGGCAGGTGTCACCGATCAAGCCTTCCGCAATCTTTGTCTTCGTTATGGTGCAGCCTTAGCGGTTTCCGAGATGCTTTCATCCAATCCCGAGGTTTGGGATACAGATAAAAGCCGCCAGCGCATGACGCATTCTGGCGAGGAAGGCATCCGCTCAGTGCAAATTGCAGGGGCTGATCCTGATTTAATGGCGCAAGCTGCCTTGTTCAATGTCGAACAAGGTGCTCACATCATTGATATCAATATGGGTTGCCCGGCGAAAAAAGTGAATAAAAAGCTGGCAGGCTCGGCGCTAATGCAAAATCCACCGCTGGTAAAAGAGATTTTACAAGCCGTGGTCGCCGCAGTGAATGTGCCTGTCACGTTAAAGATTCGCACCGGCTGGGAGCCAGAACACAAGAATGGTGTTCAAATCGCCCAGATTGCAGAGGATTGTGGCATCGCCTCGCTCGCCGTTCACGGCCGCACGAGACAATGTATGTACAGAGGCAACGCCGAGTACGACACGATCAAAGCAATCAAACAGAATGTCTCGATTCCTGTCGTCGCCAATGGGGACATCGACAGTCCGGAGAAAGCCCGCTTTGTGCTGGAATACACCGGTGCCGATGCCTTGATGATAGGACGGGGTGCTCAAGGACGGCCTTGGATTTTCAGAGAAATCCAGCACTACTTGGAAACGGGTAATAAGCTAGCGCCCATTGAGGTTGCCGAACAGCGTCAAGCGATGCTGGAACACCTCACCAAACTGTATGACTTATATGGTGAATACAAGGGTATCCGCTTCGCCAGAAAACATATGGGATGGTACCTAGACCAAGAAGCTCAGCGCCAATTTAGGGCTGACTTTAATCGGCTGGAAACCGCTGCAGAACAGTATTCCCTCGTGGAATGTTATTTTGATGAATTAGTACAGAATTAATAAAGAGCAGAATAGAATGTTTGATCAGACAACTAACACAGAAGTTCACCAGCTTACCGTTGGCAAAATCGAAACAGCAAACGGCACTATCAAGCCCCAGTTATTACGTGACGCCGTCAAGCGTGCCGTAACTAACTTCTTCGCACAGTTGGACGGTCAGGAAGCACAAGAAGTTTATGAAATGGTGCTAAGCGAAGTTGAAGCGCCTCTGCTTGACATCATCATGCAACACACTCGTGGCAACCAAACCCGCGCAGCAAACATGCTAGGTATCAACCGTGGTACTCTGCGTAAAAAATTGAAAAAATACGGCATGAATTAATCCGCAAGGATTAAGCTGTTGTATTGAAAAAAGAAAAGGCCTGAAGAGATTCAGGCTTTTTTGCTTTCTGATACACGCCTTTCTAATACATAGTTACACACAGTCAAAATCATGCTTGGTTTATCATTCATCTCACTTCAAACTAAGACCTAGTTAACGAATACCTAAGTTTTGCTCCATCTAGAGACCAAAATCAATAAATAATCCATACAGCCCATAGCACAACCTTGACACGAGCCATCGTGTTTTAAGTTATAATGCATTTAAAAATCAGTCTGTTAATTCTAAAACTTTTTAGCCGTAGGTTTTACATTGTCATTGAATCACTCTGAACAAGATATCAAACACAGTTGGTTTGGCCGTTTCTTTATTGGCAAAGCTGATGCGGTAAAACTCACCACGAGTGGTATTAGCATTAATCGCACTAAAGGCGGCTTTTTTGCTCACTCTCGCAGCGCTCACAAAGTAGAAGCTGACGAATGTTTTACCTGGCAACAGCTCGATTCCCCACCATTTTTTACCTTAAGTCCACTAGGTTATCTACTCGGTTTCACGGTATTAGGCAAAGCCTATCAACTGCCGTTTCTCAGCTATTTTGCACAGCATCAATTTAGCAATCAAATCGCACAGTATTGGGCAAATGCCAATGGGCCGCGCGTTGCTGAGTTAATGGCGAAAGTGGATAAGACACTGACACACACTTATTTACGTGAATCACGTTTAGAAATGATACAAGCCAGAGTCGCGCGCGAATACCAGCGCTGGTTCCCTTGGTGTGAAAACCTGCCATTAGCGAGAAATCTACACACAGGGTTAGCGAGGCTTAAGCAAATCCACCGCTGGACTCGCGCCGATATAAAGCAGTTGCGTGAAGATTATATTCTGTCGCAGCTCATTAAATTTGCTGACTATTTTGAGCATGTAGAATCTAACCCCTTAACCGAAAAACAGCGCCGAGCTTGTATTATCGATGATAACAATAACTTGTTATTGGCAGGCGCAGGCACGGGAAAGACCAGTGTGATGGTTGGTCGAGCAGGATATTTGCTTAAGAGTGGTCAAGCAAAAGCCGATGAAATATTGCTATTAGCCTATGGCCGTAAAGCGGCTGACGAGATGGATGAGCGGATTAAAAACAGGCTCGGTACGGATGATATCAAGGCGAGCACCTTCCACAGTTTAGGCTCAAAAATTATCGCCGACGTTGAGCGAGCAAAACCGAGTTTGTCCCCTTTAGCGGAGGATGACAAAGCCAAAGAGCTGTGGGTGCACAATACCCTTGAGACTTTGATTGAAGATGAGGCTTACCGTAAACAACTTTTCGAATATTTCAGCCGTTTCTATTATGTTGAAAAAAGCCCGTTCGAGTTCGATATGGAAGGCGAGTATTTTCAATACTTGAATGATAACGATATTCGCAGTCTTAAAGGTGAGCGAGTCAAAAGCTTTGGTGAGCTCTACATTGCCAACTGGCTATTTAGCAATGGCATCGAATATGTCTATGAAGCTAAGTACGAGCATGATGTGCGCAGTATTGATTTTCGTCAGTATCAACCCGATTTCTATCTACCCGAATACCAAATTTATCTTGAATACTATGGTATTGATGAACACCAGCATACCGCTCCTTATATCGATAACCAGAAATACTTGGAATCGATGGTATGGAAACGCCAGCTACATCAACAGCATGGCACTAAGTGTGTTGAGCTATTTTATTACCAACATAAAAAAGGTTTGTTAATCAGTAAGCTTGAGCAAGCTTTACAGGTCTTTAAAGTACAATATGCGCCCTTACCCGATGAAGCCATACTAGCAACCCTACATGAACTTGGCCGCGTGACCGAATTGGCAAAAATGTTTAGTCAGCTGATAGGGCTGTATAAAGCGGCTTGCCTTGATGAACATGGACTTGAGGGGGTATTTGCTCGCGCCGCCGATGCTCGGCAGACCCGCAAGGCATTCGAACTGCTTGAGCCCATAATCACGCGCTATGAGCAACATTTAGCAATAAATGGCGACATTGATTTTGAGGACATGATTGGCAAAGCGCTGACGTATCTGCAACGCGGGCAATTTATTAGCCCGTGGCGTTTCATTATGGTGGATGAGTTCCAAGATATTTCAGAACCACGTGCCCGCTTAGTACGTGCCTTGAGGGATTCCTGTGCGCCCCATTCTAAAGCGTTGGCGTCTTTATTTTGTGTCGGGGATGACTGGCAGGCAATTTATCGTTTTAGCGGTGCAGATGTAAGTTTAACCACGCAATTTAGCCAATATTTTGGCCCAACAGCCCAAAGCTACTTGGATCTGACTTTTAGGTTTAACAGTAGTATTGGGCAAGTTGCCACTCAGTTTGTCACCCAGAATCCCACGCAATTGAGGAAGGACATTCGCTCCCTCATGCAGGTCGCCTACCCTGCAGTCTCAATATTACGCCGCGGAGAAAACGAGCAGTCAAACCTAAATGAACCAAGCCCAAATGCACTGGAACAATCATTAATGGCCATTAGTGCAAGGATAAGCGCTAGAAGTGACAAACTTAACAGCGTGGCAAGCGTCTATTTACTGGCACGTTTTTGGTTTCAGCTACCCGATAAAACCCAAGTAAACCAACTCGAGGCTAAGTACCCTAACTTGAAAATCGAGTGCCAATCTTTTCATGCTTCGAAAGGGAAAGAAGCCGATTATGTGGTGATCATGGGGATGAAGACGGGAATGCATGGCTTCCCTTCAATGAAAGTCACTCCTCCGATACTAGATGCATTTTTACCAAAAACGGAAGCGTTTGAATTTGCAGAAGAACGTCGACTGTTTTATGTCGCGTTAACGCGGGCAAAACACCGCGCCTATGTGATTGCCGATATGACAGACGTGAGCCCATTCGTCACCGAACTGCTTACAAAAGGCTACGCAATTGAACAAGATGAGTTCAGCACCTCTTTAGTACAAAGGTTATTTGAAGACATAAAATGCGTGCGTTGTAGCACGGGAACGCTTAAGCCTAGAACGGGAAAATTTAAATCGTTTTATTCCTGCTCACATTTTCCCCTTTGCGATCACAAGGAAGAAGGTTGTGAGCTCTGTGCTAGCCCAATGACCCGCACACGCTTTGCTGGCTTTAAGGTATGTTTGAATGAGAACTGTGGTCATATAGCACCACTTTGTAGCCTCTGTGGTGGCGATATGCTATTAAAAGATGGTCGATTCGGCCCCTTTTGGGCTTGTCGCAATTACCGCGGGCAAAACCTACCCAGCTGCATGAATATTCTAAACAAGGCCAAGTTATCGCTCCCAAGCGAGCGACCCAAAAAGCATGTGAGCTAGATGCAAGAATGCTCAACAAAAGCCTATAACAATGAGTCGCAACTCATTTTTATAGGCAGGGGATTTAGAGTAAAAAGAAGAAATAAACAACGAGGAAAAAGGAGCTGAGTGCGCCAATAACCACTGGGTAAATGAGATAAGCATCTTGCGCTCTGGCAGCACGAATAAAACATAAATGAGCCAGAAAATAATTATAGATAAAAATCATAATTGAAATCATAACACCATGGCTAAAGCGTAATGTATTCATATTGAGTGCAACAATAATAAGCAATAGCCAATTCAGCAGAATAAGATACAGAAAGACCTTCTGTAATTTATCCGAGCCGTTTCGATGAAAAGATGCAGCCATTGCATATCCTATATTTTCGCCCGTAATCTAATTGCATCAATCAAGTTCTGGACTTCAGCTTTATCACGATAAATCCAGCGAGCGCCTAAGAACTTCAATCGACCTTTAATCGTCTGTTCTCGAGTTACCTCACATAAGACTCGTGTTTGCTCAAGTTCAATATAGAATTTCCTCCCTACTGGCAGTGGTTCATTGCACAAAATCCCAACACCGCCAATGCTAATATCTTTTATATTTGCAGTTCCAATCGGCGTAATAACAAACCAGCGAGTTGTTGATAAATTTACTGTCAGGCCATCGCATGCAAATGCGAGTGGCGCTCTTTTATTTCGTCTCAGGCTAAATCTTTGATGAGTTCGACGATTATCAAATTCAATAATCTGATACTCAGGGGTCGCTTCAACTTCATCCTCAGAATGTACAAACTCTTCATACAGATTCATAGTCATCCCTAACAAATGAGAGCGGGTATTAACACTAGCGAGTGTTTGCTTGGCGCTTAATGTCGTTGATTGTAACGCCACTTGGGACTGTATCGTTCGGAGCGCCAATCATGCCTCTTAATAACTGTTCAGCAGAGGAGGTTAAAATAAGCGCCTCAATCCGACGATTAGCCGCCGCAGCAGTATCCGAAGTGATGTAAGGAACCTGATCAGCCATTCCCGTCACCTGAATAACCTGATCGCGTTTAACCCCGCCACGCTCTAAAACTCTACGTGCTAATAGTGCTCTTTCACTCGATAATTCCCAATTGGTAAATAAATTGCCCGCATAGGGCGTTGAATCCGTATGACCAGAAATAACCATGCTATTAGTTATATTTTTTAAAATAGGCCCTAAAGATAAAAGTAATTCTTCAAAATAGGGCTGCATTTGTGCACTGCCCCGCGTGAACATAAATTGATTCACATTATCGTGAATTAAGATGCGTATGCCTTGAGGCACAATCGTCACGGCAATGTTTTCAGCCATGCTCGAGCTTTGCACGACTCGATTCAATTCTCTGGCGAGCACAGTTAATTGCGCCTGAGTATCAAATTGCCCAGGGATGAGCGCACCTTCCTCTAATCCTTCTGACTCCGAACCTCTAGGCATAGAATTGGAAGGTATGATTGGAGGAGCAATAGACATATTTCCTTCTAAATCAATAATCGAAGATGACTGACTTAGCTCAAATGGATTCATTGGACCAGTGGGATTCATATCTCCACGTAAATACTGCACTATCATGGTTCGCTCTTTTTGATCAGCGATTTGCATGATCCACAGCACCATAAAGAGCGCCATCATAGCAAGCGTGAAATCGGCAAAAGCGACTTTCCACGCACCACCATGCCCATGATTACGCTTTCCTCGCTTTCGCCGCTTGATAATAATCGGCTCATTTTTATGGAGCATTAGCTTCTCTGCCCTTCCATCCAACGTTCTAACTCGATAAATGAAGGACGATTTTCACTTTGTATTTGTTTCCGTCCCGCATCAATAGCCATCATTGGTGGTTTACCTTTTGAAAAGGTCACTAAAATAGCGGCGATGCACCGAAGCTGTGCCGATTTGCGATCAACTAGATGTTCTAATGCCTTTGACATTGGGTCAAAGAAACAATAACACGCGAAAATACCAATAAATGTACCGACTAATGCCGCGGCAACTTTGACACCAATCATAGTAATTGGGCCATCAATATTAGACATAGTAATGATAATACCGAGTACAGCAGCTAAAATACCAAAGCCAGGCATAGCCTCTCCCACCTTACTAAAAGCTTCCGATGGCCGTAATCTGTCCTCTTCTATACGATGAATTTCTTCTTCTAGGATATGCTCTAAGTCATGGGGAGATATTTTCCCAATAGACTGCACTCGTAAGTTATCAATTAAAAACTGTAAAACATTTGGGTGATTGAGCACGGCTGGGTACATTAGAAAAATAGAGCTCTGATGAGGATTTTCTAAATGTTCATCGAGCACTTTTAAGCCTTGAGATTGGATCTGAGCCATTAAAGTGCCCATCAAAGGAAATAACTGAGGATATAATTCAGGATCTTCTTTGCCCTTATTAAATAATTCTTTTAACTGCTCAAACATCTCTTTTAATACTGATTGTGGGTTAGCAATAATGAGCGCTCCAACTCCGGCCCCCATAATGATTAAAATTTCAGCAGGCTGCCACAATGCAGACAAAGCTCCACCAGCCCAAACATATCCACCAAACACAGAAGCTAAAATGATTAACAGCCCAACTAGTTTACTCATTACGATCTTCTCACTTTTAAACTTTAGCGCTGCAATATTGTTTTTAACTGTGAAATTGCTGATTTATGCAGCTGGCAAATACGCGTTTCAGTCAATCCCAATGCCATAGCAATTTCTTTTAAATTCAGCTCATGATGATAGTAAAGCGACAAAATTAGCTGTTCTCTTTCATTTAATTTTGAAATAACTTTAATCAAGGTTTGCTTCAGCATTAACCGCTCAACATCATTGCTTCTATCTACTGGATGATCACCGCCCAATAGCAACTCATCTAAGCTTTTCATCGACTCTGCTTGCGTCGAGTATAAACGTTCCCGATAATCCTCCGCGCTAAGCCCAAGCGCACTGGCCACTTCAAGATCGCTTGGTTCACGTCCCATCTCTCGACTCAAACGTCTAACTACATCATTAAGCTCATGGGCCTGCTGTCTAACAGGCCTAGGGCGCCAATCCTGCCGCCTCAACTCGTCGAGTATGGCACCACGAATCCGTTGCCCAGCGAAGGAAATAAATCCATTATCCAGCTCACCAGGATACCGACGTGATGACTCAAGCAAGGCCATCATGCCAATTTGCTCCATATCCTCGAGGGATAACATCACGCCGCAGTGACTGCGCATCTGCGAGACTATACGTTTGATTAATGGCAAGTATTGTCGAATAATCTGTTGTTCAGATTGACGCTCTTCGACTGGATAATCACAGGTTTGTTGATATGCGAGTTGGCCCGCTGCTGTCATGATAAGGCCTCTTACTGGATCACCATGCGAGTAAAGAGCACTTCATCAATATCTGACGGTAATTGGTTATCTGACAGCACTTTAACCATCAATATCAACGCCTCTGATTGTAAACTGTCAAGCTGATCTAAGTGGTTCAACTGCTCAAATGTTTTACGTGAGAACATCTTCATCATAGCGTTTCGTATAAGTGGATCTGACTCCAGCAACACCGTTTTCATATTGGGATTACGGCTTTTTAATGACATTTCAAGCAGCATGTAATGGGGATACTTATCCCCAGGAATCGATATCACAAACTTTTCTAACGGGTAAAACTTGGCAACTGGCACAGGTTCGACTTCAGGTTCCGATGCAAAAAGCTCTGCTAGCTTCCAATCTCCACTACTTGTCCCAATCCAAAATGCACCTGCGGTCGAACTAATGAGCACAAGTAACGCTAAAATGATCTTTACTAAACGAGATTTTAAAATTGCCATGAAACGACTCCGGCACTTAAGCCAATAAATCTAATTGGGATTTCTCTCTCGCCATAACATCGACTACATTATCCGTTGTAGTTTCAGCCGCTATCGACGAGGAGAATAATGCAGTTTCCTGTTGATGCTGTTGCGATTCTCCTTGGCCAATATCAACATCAATTTGACCGCCATGATCCATTGCTAAATCCACTCTCAAACGATCTAAACCATTGAGTAATGCATCTCGAATTGCCGGATTTACTGCATGCATTTGTACCTGTAAACGATCGCCCTCTAAACGAATATTGAGCTCAATCTTGCCCAGCTCTGGCGGATCTAACCTTAATTCGGCTTTCTTAATATGTTGATCGACTTGGAAACGAAGATGCTCTCTTAAGGGAGTAAGGATCTCCTGAGAATGCTGCGCTAAAGAAGCCATGGGAGTGAGAGATACAGGGCCCCATTGAGTAGCACTTGCAGCCTGCGTACCCGCAACCTGCTGAGATCCTATCGCATTAATATCTTTAACTTCATGCCCCCTAAGTTCTGCCAACACACGCTGAAACACTGACGAGTCAGATTTCAAATGCTCAAAATCCCCAGAGAAAGTTGCCAGCGTTGAATCCTGCGTAAATACGCCGCTCATTTTCAAGGATTCGCCACTCATACCCGCAGGGTGAGTACGACTTCCTGCAAGAGCCATAGATGAGGTCATCCCTGAACTAAATAGCGTTCCTCTTTGATCTGTGGCTGAAAGCCCAATTAAAGACGCAGGAGTTCGACCTATCGGATCCGTTTTAACCGTTTCTGCAGGAAAAATCACAGGAACAAACGGCGCGACAGCAGTCGGTGAAACGAGACTGTTCTGAGGCGTGGCGGCTAAGCCATCTTGAATAATAGGCGCTGAGTTAATCTCAGTATTTAACAGTGACGGAGACAATCCCTGTGCAGCAGGAACTATAGACGCAAAAGGAGCCGAATCAATAAAACTACTATTAACATATTGATTTGAAAAAGTATCAGCATCTCTTTCTAAAGTATGTTCGCCATTCTGAGTCCACTGAGTCCCCTCTAACGGGAGAGGCGCTGCAGACAATCCGACTGGCAACCCCAACAAGGTAAATGACTCAGATTTATCTTGATCAACTGCACTTGTCACTTTAGTCGTCAAGCTGGTATTTGTGCCAACAGGACGAGTTGAAAGAAGATCAGAGATCATCCAAAGCTCCACTTACTTGTGTTAATTGATAGGCTGCTAAACCTGGTTGTTGCGCCTTAAAGCGGCCCATTTCAGCGGCTAATTCATCACGAGCCAAGATCAACTCTTGCAGCACTTGGGAATGAACCCGCTTTAATTCTGCACGTGCCAATTTCTGCTCAATATCATGAGCCTCACCAGCCTGTTGCAGTGCTTTGATCAAAGCGATGTTCACTTTTCGGACGCTTTCCCAATCCTGAGCATCTGCATATTGGCGTAAAGCATTCGCAAAACGCGCCCACTGCTTAATTGAGATTTGTCCATCCTTCTCTGACATTAGTAATCACCTGAGTCACTGGAACTAGCGCTTCAGCACTGTTTTCAACACTGGCGCTGACAAGCTGACGGCTACAAAAGTCATAGAGACGATGTAAGCTCACGGCAACCTCACCACCATTTTCAAGGTCAAGCATAGAGTCCAAGCCATGCACGATATTAAGGCACTTATGGATACTCATTCCTTTCGCCTCAAACCTTTGGTATTCCATATGGCCAGCGGTCCGCTCTAGTTCTTCCAATAAACCATCAAGTAGCATACGCACCATGTCATGGGTTGTTGCTGCCGCTACTTGTGCATCTAAAGCGGTTTGCTTGTAGGCATTAAATGGATCGTACTCATTTAACATTTTTTACTGCTTCCTATGAAAACAACTGACTTGCGGAATTAAATTGATTAATGGTGGATTCCATTGCCGTAAACTGGGTTAAATAAATCTGATACTTTTGATTCATCTGATAATCATGGCGCGCCATACTGTCATTCACACTTTTAATCTGCTTATTTAGCGCTTCCTGCTTTTGATCGATATAGCCATTAAACTGTGTAAAAGGTTTTAGGGTCTTTTCTATGCTTTTGATATAACTGTCAGGACCAGTAAACATGGCTTGTACTTTTTCTGGATCACTTTTAAAGCTATCGGTCAGCTTAGCATCATCAATTTTTAGTTTTCCGTCTCGTCCAATCTCAATCCCGATATCAGACAAACGCATGCCATTAGCAGCCGTTGCAAATACAGAATCACGTAATTTAGACTGGAGAAGGCGAATAGAGGTATCCCCCTTCAACACTCCAATTTGCGCTTCACTCACTGCAGTGGTTTTGTCTTCCTTATCTTTATCGGAAGAGCCAGAATCAGAGGTTTTAACGCCCATAGAACGAGTTAATTGATTAATTTGCGTCATTAAAGAATTAAATGAATCGACAAAATCCTTAACCGCTTTCTTATTCGCTTCAAAATCGTCTGTGACTTTAATCATGCTGCTTTCACCAGCCGCATGCACCTTGACTAATTCGAGGCTGACACCATCAACAACATTTTCTAGATAGTTACTACTGCTGGTAATACTGATACCGTTTAATGTGAGTTCCGCATCTTGTGCTGCACGACGTTCTGTCATGCCCCAATCGGCACCGTTAAACTCTACCTTCACTTGATTCGCGACACCCGATTCCTTTGAAGACAGCATAAATTCGATTTGGTTACCTGTGCGCACTAATGACGCTTGCACACCAGGATTACCCACTTGTTTATTGATCACATCGCGTAACTGAGACACAGAAATAGCCGCACCGCCATTAACCGTTGCCAAATCAATTTCCATACGCTTAGTCGGATCACTACCGACTTGAATACTGATAATACCCGACGTTGGCAACAATTCACTTTCAGAGGAATAGGCTTTAGTCAGTTGATGCGCTTGCGCAAGTTTATGCACACTCAAATCATAGTTGCCCTTAGGCGCATCAGATTTAACTGTCGCGGTCGCATTCTCGCCCGTAACCGTAGCAATTTTGCCTTTAGCTGCATCGCCACCCATTTCACTCAGCTTAGTGGCCATCTTCTTCATATTATTTTCGAGCAACGTATAAGCATCTAACTGTGTTTTGCTGGCAGTTAGCTTGCCTTTGTAAAGCGTATCTTTACCTGCGCGGTCTGCGCCAATCAGTTGCTGAGCAAATTGTGCTGCATTCATACCTGAAATCATGACTACCTCCACTCGTTCTAGAGCAAAACGCATGCCAAAAACAAGCTACTGTTTTTAAATGAATTTAAATAATTAACTGGCCCAAACACAGCTAAATACTTCCGCATGAACACTTAAACAGGAAAACCATCTTCCACTTTGTGTTATCGAAAATTACCCCCTAAAACATGAACCTTATAGGTTTCAATCTCGGGTTTAGCGACTATCGACCAATACATAAACCGTGGCTAAAATAAAAATGCCAGTCAGCGCAACTAACTGGCATTTTAGCCGTGACCAATGACATCACTTGCCCAATAACATTAACGCAATAGACCCATGACTAAACCCGTATTCTGGTTAGCTGAAGACAGTACCGTTGTACCCGCCTGAACTAATAATTGATTACGTGTCATATTGGCAGATTCAACCGCGAAATCGGCATCCATAATACGGCCGGCAGCGGCTTTAGTATTTTCAGTTACGCTGGCAAGGTTAGCCGCAGTATGGCCAAGACGGTTAATGTTGGCACCTAAGGTTGAACGTTCTGTCCCAACTTTAGCCAAGAAGGTATCAACAGCCCCGATAGCCGTATTGGCGGCTGCAGAAGTCAACAAATCACCAGTGACTGTCTTATCAATAGCACCTAAGGTAACTGACATTTGCTCTGCTCCATCCGAGCCAATCTGAAAGGTCACACCTTTGACGAGTACACCATCAGTGGCATCTTTAAATAAGTTATTACCCGCATAGGTTGTATTTTCTACAATACGGGTAATTTCTGCATTTAATTGCTTAAATTCATCATCCAACGCTTTTAAATCTGCTGTAGAGTTAACGCCGTTTGATGCTTGAGTCGCCAATTCTTTCTGGCGGTTAGCAATGGTCGTTAATTCTTCTAACGCACCATCAGCGGTTTGCAGCATAGAGGTCGCATCAGAAATATTGCGTGAAGCCGTTTCCATGCCCTTTACGTTAGCGCTCATGCGATTAGCAATTTGCAAACCCGCTGCATCATCAGATGCGCTATTGATACGTAAACCCGTCGACAAACGCTCCATAGCATTAGTTAATAGATTATTACTTTTATTAACAGCACCTTGTGCAACAATTGACGCGTAATTAGTGTGAACACCTAACATATCAGCTCTCCTAGAAAAAACAGTTATCTTGGCTATACCTGAATCCCGGTATAGCTCCATAACTAAGTAAGGCGACAGCAACAGCGCAAAACTAAAACTTATTTAAAAATAGATGGGATCACCTCTATAAAAACAGACTTAAATGGCATCCACAAAACGCCATAAAAAATGCCAGCAAGCTAAGCTTACTGGCACTTAAAACTAACTCAACTCGGCGTAATTAACGCAGTAGCCCCATCACTAAACCTGTATTTTGGTTAGCAGAAGACAGTACCGTTGTACCCGCTTGAACTAATAATTGATTGCGGGTCATATTGGCAGATTCAACCGCGAAATCAGCATCCATAATACGTCCAGCGGCAGCTTTGGTATTTTCAGTCACACTGGCAAGGTTAGCTGCAGTATGTCCAAGACGGTTAATGTTGGCGCCTAGTGTAGAACGTTCTGTACCGACTGCTGCGATGAACGTATCAACAAGGGCAATTGCCGCATTCGCGCCAGTAGTTAAATCACCAGCAGCCAGCGCAGCATCATCTATGGCTGTTGTTGTAACAACCAATTTTTCACCCGTTCCGGCACCAATTTGGAAGGTAACACCAGCCTCCAACTTGGTGAATAAGTTATTACCGGCATAAGTTGTATTATCGAGAATACGGGTAATTTCGGTGTTTAATTGAGTAAACTCATCATTCAGAGCCGTTAAATCATCAGCAGAGTTAACACCGTTTGCCGCTTGAGTGGCGAGTTCTTTCTGGCGATTAGCAATGGTCGTTAATTCTTCTAACGCACCATCAGCGGTTTGTAGCATAGAGGTCGCATCAGAAATATTACGTGAAGCGGTTTCCATACCTTTAACGTTAGCGCTCATGCGGTTAGCAATTTGCAAACCAGCAGCATCATCAGATGCGCTATTGATACGTAAACCTGTCGATAAACGCTCCATTGCATTAGTCAATAGGTTATTGCTTTTGTTAACAGCACCTTGAGCAACAATTGAAGCGTAATTAGTGTGAACACCTAACATATAAGTTCTCCATTAAATAACGAGTAGCGGGGTTAGACCTGAGTTCAGGGATAACTAACTAAGGCGACAGCAACAGCACACAACTAAAATCGATATTTAAAAAATAGAGTGTATAGCACTGTAAAAGCTAGACTGAAATGGCATGCACAAACACCATAAAAAATGCCAGCAAGCTAAGCTTACTGGCATTAAAACTAACACTGACTAATTGAATAAAATTAGCGCAGTAAGCCCATCACTAAACCCGTATTTTGGTTAGCTGAAGACAGTACCGTTGTACCTGCTTGAACTAATAATTGATTGCGGGTCATATTGGCAGATTCAACCGCAAAGTCGGCATCCATAATACGGCCTGCAGCGGCTTTAGTGTTTTCGGTAACGCTCGCTAAGTTAGCGGCAGTATGGCCAAGACGGTTAATGTTGGCACCTAAGGTAGAACGCTCAGTACCCACAGCGGCTAAGAAGGTATCCACAAGGGCAATCGCAGCATTGGCGGTACCACCTGTTAAAGTACCTGCGACAGTTTTAGGAATTGCGCCTAATTTAACATCCATTGTTTCCGTTGTTCCGGCGCCAATTTGAAATTTCACGCCCGTACCAGAGGTCAATACACCAGTATCGAATAATTTATTACCAGCATAAGTGGTATTTTCTACAATACGCGTTATTTCGGCGTTCAATTGCGTGAACTCATCATTTAATGCCGTTAAATCAGCCGCAGAGTTAACGCCGTTAGAGGCTTGAGTAGCCAATTCTTTCTGGCGATTAGCAATGGTCGTTAATTCTTCTAACGCACCATCAGCGGTTTGCAGCATAGAGGTCGCATCAGAAATATTGCGTGAAGCCGTTTCCATACCTTTTACGTTAGCGCTCATGCGGTTAGCAATTTGCAGACCAGCAGCATCATCAGATGCACTATTAATACGTAAACCAGTCGACAAACGCTCCATAGCATTAGTTAAAAGGTTATTGCTTTTATTTACAGCACCCTGCGCAACGATTGAAGCGTAATTAGTATGAACACCTAACATAGTAGTTCTCCAGAAAATAACGATTGTTTTGGTTAGGCCTGAATCCAGGCATAACTCATTAAGGCGACATGAAAAGCTCATCACTGAAGCCAAATAGCTTATTTTCAAAAATTAAATAATCACACTTAGGGTTCGCTTCAAAAATTAGAGCAGCAGAGCGCTAACCTGTTCGCGGTTCGTATTTCCCTGCGCCATCAAAGATGTTACTTGATAGGCAAAAGGATAGGGTTGCATAAATTTATGCAAATGCTGGAGTTCAAATTTGGGCTGACTAGATGCGGTCAATTGCTTAACCTTCACCAGTAGTAAACGGTGGGATGCTTTAATATCATCAATTTGCACTGTGACTTTTTTATCTACCTTTGACACTTTAGCCAATGTCATTTTTAACTTTTCAGTATCCGTAAAATTCCATTCACGGGGATCCTGCCAACTAAATTTCTCTTCTAATGGTATATTCCTCGGCTCACCCGCTGGCAATCTTTGCCCTTCGCCAACCATTAAAATCCCCCCATTGAGCTTCATCCAAGTCTCATGCTGTGCAGTAAACACTGTGTCATTGGTCGATAAGCGGTCAATACTTATCCCAATCGAAGCTAAAACAGGCTCTATGATATCTTGTAGCTCTAAGCGATTTTTATTGGCAGGTAAAAGCAAATGTAATGTTTGCTTCTCAGTAAAAAGCGTAATCCGCTCATCGCGGTTCTTAGGTGATGTGAGATCGACTCGTCGGAACCTAAAAAAATGTAATGCCGCAGGCTGAGATGCTGAAATCAAATTCAAATGATGATCGAGTAAACGCTTTCCTTGGTAATAAGGCCTAATCTCGATTAATTGTCTTCGACACTCCTCCGCTTTATGTAATGCATCTTCAACAACTGTGTTTTTACTGGACAAGCAGGTTTGTAGCTGTTTGTTTAGTTGACCTAGGATACTTTTGGCTGAAATCAAGCTCTGTAACACCACTTGCGATGCACTAATATTATGTTGCTCTTGAGTCACCTTGGCCCAACGTCCATAGGCTTCCAATCTATGCTTAGGTATGGGCCTCGCTTTCGGTGCACTGCGGGGCGCACCTGATATCGGAGCAACATAATGAGACGTTACCGTCTGACTTTGGCGTAACTGACTAAGTGACTCACCTATCCCTTTGATCATTTAACTCATTACCTACATATGATTGAAAAGGGACAGCTGGCTTATCTGTACAAAAGTTTGCTGGGTAATTTTTAATGCGGTTAATTTGACATTGAACTCGGCAGTGGCAGCGGCATAATCGAGCTCCTGCGTTTCACCTATCACTTGTTTACTAAACAACACCATTTCTTCATGGGAGCTTTTAACTAACGCGAGATTATTTTGCTTGCCACCGAAATCGGTAATAGCTGCACCTATGCTATCTAAGGTTTCACTTAACGCTGTTTGTATTCCACTCGCGGACGCACTAAAAGCAGGATCGCTTGGTGATAAGCTTGGATCATTTAATACGTTAATGTAGTCCATTGCTTGATTCAAAATATCTTGACCAGCATTGGAGAACAAGACTTTTTCGGCGGTGACATTAGCCGTAGTCCATGAAGAGCTAGACGTTTGTACCGTTCTCTCGCTAGCATCACCTTGGTAGACGTATCGCCCAGCAGCATCCTTAACTACCGCAGCTTTCTCAATCGCATTACCCGAAAAGAGATAATTACCCGACTCATCAGTGGCGTTAATATTATCCACTAACCCCTTTAAGAGTTCTTCCATTTCAGAAGCATAGGATGCTCTATCCTCTTTCGAGAGATTTGAGCTATTAGTGGCGATACTGATTTCCTTCATCCGCTGCTGCGTCTCAACCATACTCGATAAATAGGTTTCAGATCGGCTCATATTGGTACTTAAGGAATCGATATTTTTAATGTATTGCTGTACTAGTGCTAAATCGCGTTGGTTATCCATTACCCGAACAACACCAATAGGATCATCCGAAGGCGATAGTATTGAAACACCTTTAGAGAGCATTTGATTCAAACGTGCCACATCATAGGTCGTGTTCTGCAAACTGTTTAAATTGTTAGTGTATAAATTTTGCATTGTTACACGCATGAATAAAGTCCTTAAAAGCTACTAAGCATAGTTTGAAACAGTTGATCTGCGGTGGAAATCACCTTCGCATTTGCCATATATGACTGCTGATAGATGATCAAATTGATCCCTTCTTCATCGGGATTCACACCACTGGTACTCGCCCATTGGGACTGCGCATCTTTTTGCAAATCTACACTGGTTTTAGCAAATGAAATCGCTTGGCGAGAAGCAGAACCTAACTGGCCAACCTTGCTGGAAAAGGATTCCGCTAAGCTTGTATTACTGCCAAGACTAGTAAAACTCAGTTCTTTATTCGCTAGCTGTACTAAAGCTTTTAAATTTGCGTTATCACCTTGGGTACCATCTTTACCAAAGGCAAGTTTATCAGGCGTAAAACCGGCCGTTAGAGATAAGCTTCCTCCTGGGTTATTAGCTTGATAAGTAAATAAATCCTGTGACGGTGTCGCACCATTTAAGTCAGTGCCAGAAGCAAGAATAGAATTAAACTCTGTCGCTAACATGACCGCTAATTCATCTATGTACTGTTGCGAATCCGCAAGCTGCACATCACGGTACGTAAGCAAGGCACCTAAACTGCCACCAGCGGTTTCATCAACATTAAACTGGCTAGCACCAAATTGGATAGTCACCAAATCGTTCTTAGGATTGGTGGGATCGGGATTACTCGTTAACTTAGCGGCAGTATTTCCCGTCAATAGCGGCTCACCTCGTGCCAGCGAGATATTGACCATGCCTTGGCTATCTTCAACAACCCGAATATCTAAAATCGCAGCTAAGTCATCAATCGCAGCATCTCGACTATCTTGCAGTGCAGGGGGAATCGTTCCTGTCACACTCGCCGCCTGAATGTCGCGGTTGAAACTGGCAATAATATTTAGTTGTGAGTTGATCTCTTTTACGGACGAACCAAGCTGTCCATTGATCTGGTTACGTTGCGAATCAATATTGTCGTTGATTGCATTCACTCTTTGGGCAACGGCCTTAGCCTCATTAAGTACACCTTGTCGATAGGCAATGAGATTAGGTTGTTCCATAGATGAATTAAGGGCGGCGAATAATTGATCTAGGCCTTTTGAGATATTATTCCCTTCGGCACCAAATACTTGTTCAGCCTGACGCAAATAACTACTTTGCACTTTAGAAAAACCAACAGCACTCGTTGTTTGCCATAACTGCGCGACTTCGTATTGATCAGAGATCCGTCTAACACCATCAACAAACACGCCCGCGCCGGAGCCATAAGCACCGCCACCAACCGAACTTAACATCACCTGCTGACGTGAATAGCCTGCAACCATAGCATTAGCAACGTTATTTGAGGTTGCATTCAATGCGGCCATGCTTGCCAATAAGCCAGACTTACCAATGTTCAACATGCTCATTTAAAATCCTTCACAACGGGCCGCATAATAAGTGCAGGCTGCATCGCTGTTGTTGTCATCTGTTGAGGATCAAAGGCGACCGGATCTTTCTCAGACTGAAATGAACGTGATAGCTGCTTAGTCATCACGTCAGCCAAGCCCATACCATTGACTTGGCTTAAACGACTTGCCAATTCCGCATCATGTAAATCTTGATAAAGGCCATTATTGCTTTTGGAGGTTAAAGGATTATCTTCATCGGCCATAGCGTCGGTGGCTGAGCGCATTTGCTTAAGTACCGTTTGCAGGAACTGCGCCTCAAATTGTTGACTGACTAATTTAAGTGCACCTTGCTCGCCATTCGCCTTAATCAAATCATCAGCATTCAGCTTATTTAAGTAACCGCCCGTATTTTCAACTTTCATTAAATCACCACCAAATCAGCTTCTAAAGAGCCCGCTTCCGCCAAAGCTTCTAGAATTGCCATCAAGTCCATTGGTGTCGCACCTAAGCTATTTACGGCACGCACGATTTCTTCAATTGCCGTGCCCTCGGGCCAAACAAACATACGTTTGTTACCTTGCTCGACCAATACTTGGCTATCATTAGTCACCACGGTTTCCCCTGCGGCATTACCAAGATAAGCGCCATTAGGCTGGCTCACGTTTTCACGTTCAACAATAGTCACTGTCAGATTGCCATGGCTCACAGCGGCTTTACGAACCACAACATCTCCCCCTAATACCACTGTCCCCGTACGGCTATTAAACACGATTCTAGGTGAACGTCGGCCTTGGTCAATCTTGAGTTCTTCAAGCATTGACATAAAAGTCACACGCTCTCGATTCGACTTAGGCGCGTGTATCAGGACCTTGGCATGATCTTGCGCACGCGCAACATCGGGGCCAAATAGTTCGTTAACAGCCCGTTCGATATTTCGGGCGGTTTTAAAGTTGGGATCCTTAAGGTTTAATATGATGTCTTCATTATCACTAAAGTTACTTTTGATTGGTGCCTCAAGTAAGGCACCATTGGGGATAGTGCCAACAGTTGGCACATTCACAGTCACAGATGATCCATTACGACCGGCGGCAGAAATACCGCCAACCACTAAGTTGCCCTGCGCTACCGCGTAAACCTCACCATCGACAGCCCTAAGAGGCGTCATTAATAAGGTTCCGCCCTGAAGACTTTTTGCATCACCAAGGGATGAAACCGTCACATCTAAGGATTGTCCTGGGCTCGCCAGAGAAGTAATAGTCGCATGCACAGCAACAGCGGCGACGTTCTTTAACTTAGGATCGGTTTTATCATCAATCTGTACACCAAACTGCTTAAGCATATTGACGACAGATTGACTGGTAAATTTAACTTGAGAGCGATCACCCGTCCCATTTAACCCGACGACTAAGCCATAACCCACGAGTTGGTTATCACGCAGACCTTGCACATCGACAATATCCATCAAGTAGCGGCTTTGCTCTTCCGCTTGCAGTGTACCAGTAGCCAAAAGTAACAATAATAAACAACGTAGCATCAAAATATCCTTTGCTAGAGCGGGAACCATGGACTATTGAAATAGCGAGAAGCCCATCCCATAGCATTACTGTCGGCAATGGCACCTTGACCACCATAGATAATTCGGGCATCGGCAATACGTTGCGACGATATCGTATTGTCATTACCTATATCATCAGCACGTATAATGCCAAGTAAGCGTAAATACTCATCGCCCTGATTCAATCGCAGCCATTTTTCACCACGTATCAACAAGGTACCATTAGGTAAAACCTTAGAAACAGTTACAGTGATTGAACCTGATAACTGGTTTTGCTGTGTACTTGAGCCTGCACCATTAAACCCTCTCGAAAAAGAGGTTTTACCGTCAGCATTGGCCGTTTTATCACCAATATTACCCGCAAGTCCCATACCCATATCTTGTTCTTTGTTGGTCTTGGTATCCGCTTTCTTACTCGAATAGGTTTTTTCATCTAACGCGACGGTTAAAATATCGCCCTCACGGAAAGCACGTTTATCCTTAAAAAGTGTCAACATGAAACCGGGACGATAAAGACTGCCATCCTTTGCATCTGGCAGGCTGTAGTCAATCTCAGGCGGTGCCCACTCTTTAGTGCCAGGTTTAGTCTCCTTATCTGGAATATGCGACATACAACCCGATAACAGTGCAAACCATAAAAACCATAACCAACGCATGATTGCCTCTCTAAACCGATTGATTGAGGAACTTGAGCATATCGTCTGAGGCTGACACAACTTTGGCATTCATCTCATATGCTCTCTGCGTGGAAATCATTTCGACCATTTCTTCCACCACGTTGACGTTTGCGCCCTCTAGCGCACCCTGTCTTAAAGCACCTAAAGCTTGATCACCCGCCACACCTTCAACCGCCACACCCGATGCCGCAGTTTCACGGTAAAGGTTGTCACCTCGAGCTTCTAACCCTGCTGGATTAGTAAAGTTAACAAGCGTGATTTGACCTAAATCTTGAGGTTCAGCTTCACCCGCCATTTTCGCTGTGACTACACCATCGTTGGCAATAGTAACGGTTAGCGCATCTTCAGGGATCACGATATTAGGCACTAAAGGTAAACCTTGTGACGTGACCATCATGCCTTCGCTGCTGCGATAAAACTGACCGTCACGGGTATAAGCAAGATCGCCATTTGGCTCTTCTACTTGGAAAAAACCATGACCTTCGATCGCTAAATCCAACTGCTGACTGGTATTTTGCATATCCCCAGTAGTGAATATTTTTTGAGTACCAACGACTCTCGTTCCTGCACCTAATTGCAGACCCGATGGCAGATTATTCAGTGCATCAACCTGTCCACCTGGCTGACGTTGAACCTGATAAAACAGATCATTAAACGCAACACGGTCACGCTTAAAACCTGTGGTATTCACGTTTGCCAAGTTGTTGGCAATCGCAGTCATTTTCGTATCTTGTGCTGTTAGGCCGGTTTTACTTACCCATAACGCTGATTGCATACCAATAATCCTTAAACATTGCCCAGCAGACGATTACCAGCCTCGGCCAGCTTTTCTGCACTTTTCATTAACTTAACTTGAATCTCAAATTGACGACTCAAATCCATAGATGCAATAAGCTCTGACACGGCCTGCACGTTACTCGACTCAAGGAAGCCACTATCCACTAACACACCTTCATCTTGTGGCACTGCTTGGCCATCACGACGATAGAGCAACCCATCTTGCCCCTTTTGCATTAAGGCAAAGTCAGGATTCACTAGCTTTAATCGGCCCACTTCCTCAATGATCCCGCCTTCAGAGGGTAAAACACTGACTGTGCCGTCTTCACCCACAAAGACATCTTTATGCTCAGGCAACGCTATCGGCCCATCAACGCCTAATACAGGTCGGCCATCGATAGTCAGTTGCCCCTCGGCATTGGTCTCAATTGCACCTGAACGGGTGTATGCTTCAACACCGTCAACAGCCACACTGAACAAGCCACGATCGCGGATCGCTAAATCCAATGAACGGCCCGTAGGATTGATCACCCCACTTTGCTGGCTAAAACCACTACTCTCAGTCTGTGCCATAACCCTTGTGTTCAAACTATTACCTTGAACAGCTAAAGGCACGGCATTAACGCGCTCAAGGTCGGCTTTAAATCCTGCAGTTTCAGCGTTAGCCAAGTTATTCGCGCGAATACTTTGCGCCTCAAGAATACGAACTGCACCACTGGCGGCGGTATAAAGCATCTTCTCCATGTCAGTGTCTCTTCTTAAATGGCATTAAGTAATGCTTGTTGCATAGTCGAGTTCACATCAAGAACTTTGGCGTTAGATTGATAATTACGTTGTGCCGACATGAGGTTAACCATTTCAGCGGTCGTATCCACATTCGAGCCCTCTAAATACCCCCCCGTTACAGTGCCCATAGTGCCTGTAGATGGCGCCCCCATAATCGCTTGCCCAGCGGTATTTGTAGCCACCCAAGCATTGTTACTCACGGCCGATAAACCGTTGGGATTACTAAAGTTTGCGAGGACGACCTGACCCTGTAATTGATCTTGGCCGTTAGTATAAGTGCCATATAACATGCCATTGTCATCCAGACGCACACCTTTCAATTCACCCGAGGTGTAACCATCTTGAGATAAGCTGGAGTTGTTGTATTTGGCTGCATACTGAGTGCTTTTATCGAAGTTGATATCAAATTTAAGCGGTGATGCCCCATTACCCAATGTAAGGTCGAAGGTATCCTTTGTCGTAGTTGGATCTAAAATACCTTTTGAATCAAATTTTAATGTTGTTTGGTCTGGCAGAAGAGTCCCATCCAGAGTGTAATTAACAGTCCACTCATTCGGCGCTGTTTTTACATAATACTGAGTCACCACATGCTCAGTACCCAAAGAGTCGTAGACACTGGTGGTACCAATAGAGTGATAACTATCAATATTTTTAGGATCAAATGGCACGGCTGGGACAGCTGGGGGAATAACATCGACTCTCGCATCGAGATTTGAAACCATGCTGACATTCGTTGTGGCTTTGGCCGCTAAAGAAGCCGTTTGTACCTGTAAATCACCCGCATTGCCGGTTTGCAATCTTCCCGTCGCATTCACAGAATATCCCTGTAAACGATTACCGACTGGATCGGTTATAAAGCCTTGATTGTCCTTATGGAACATCCCAGCTCTAGCATACATGGCACCGCCATCATTCCCCTTGAGAACAAAAAAGCCTTCGCCTTGGATCCCCATATCAAGCTGACGACCGGTATAAGTTAAGCTGCCACCTTTAGAGAAGTTTTGGCTCGTTGACATCACGCCAACGCCACCCGCCTGACCACCATTATAAATTGATGCAAATTCACTACGGCCACCGCGAAACCCACTCGTCGATGCGTTAGCAATGTTATTACTGATAGTGTTGAGATCTTGAGTCGTCGCCTGTAAACCACTTAAAGCTATGTTAAATGACATCTTAATATCCTATAAAAATAATTTACGAAACTTCAGAAATATTGAGCACAGAAACAACCCCAACACCATGGCCCATTTCAGCCATCATCATGCCGGATGCACTGGAGAAATGGATTCTCTCGATCGGTGCCTTAATATACGTTGGCGCAACTAAACTATTTTCACCTAGTGTCGCCTTAGCTTTGATTTCATATTGGCCTGCAGACAACCCCAGCTCAGCAGGATCGATAGAGAACCGAACATCACCAACATCCTGAGCACCGAGTTGAATAGTGCTAACGACCTGACCTTGTGCATCGATAATTTCAAGATCTAAGCCTTCAGCTGCATTCTCTAAATACACTTTGCCTTCAACCGCTTCACCATCGAGCTGAAACTCAGACACAGGCACCATGGCATTCTTACCAATCAAAGATGCCGACTGTACTATGCCCAAATTTTCCATCATGACCATTTGGCTTGATTGATTCTTCCGCATTCCCTCTAAGCTTTCGACCTGCGAAAACTGCGCTAATTGAGAGATATACTCAGCACTGTTAAGCGGTTTAGTGGGATCTTGATTCTTGATTTGCGCGATCATTAAGGTCATAAATTCATTCTTTAATGACGCAGCATCATTCCCTGGTGCCGCTAATGCACCTGCAGGATTCTGAATCGAGTTGTTACCAGAGCGAGCCAATTCCATTGCTATTTATTCCCTAGTTGCAATAAACCTTGCTGCATAGAACGCGCACGATTCATGATTTCAACACTGGTTTCAAATGAACGACTTGCCGCCATCATGTCAGCCATTTCTTCAATCGTGTTCACATTAGAGTAAGCAACATAACCTTGTTCATTGGCAAAGGGATGATTCGGCTCATAACGCATATCCAATGGGGCATCCGCTTGGACTATGTCGCTCACTTCAATCGAAGCACCAATCGCACCTTGTTGAGTCGCATCGTAAATAGTCGCAAATACGGGTTTTAATGCTCGATAGGCCGACTCAGGGTTTTCGGCGGCAGTTCCAGCGTTAGCTAAGTTACTCGCGACCGTATTTAAACGTATGGTCTGAGCATTCATGCCAGCACCCGCTATTTGATAAATATCGCCAAATGACATACAGGCTCCTAACGACCTTCAATAGCAGACTTTAGACCGGCTATTTTCATGTTTAAAAATGTCAAACTCGTTTGATAATCCATCGCATTCTGTGAATATCTTGCCTGTTCCTTACCGAGTTCCACGGTATTATCATCGGCAGAATTTTGATAAGGCATGCGATAAGCGAGGTTGTACTCTTGATTTATCTGCATGCCTGCTTCAACTTGCTTCATGGCCGCTTTGAAATCCAAATCCCTCGCTTTGTACCCCGGAGTTTCGGCATTGATTAAATTACTCGCTAATACCTTGCTTCTCTCCACTCTAAAATCGAGTGTCTGAGGATGTATTCCTAATGCTTTATCAAGGTTGATAGCCATCTCAACTCCTAGTACTGTATGCGTAATTAATTTAGATGGTCGAGCAGCTTACAATTAGCATGCCAATATACTTATTTATATAAAACAGTTGGTTAAATGAAATCGCGATTGATATACGGAAAGTTCTTTTCCCTCACTTTCTTACTGAGCATAGGGTTACTTCCGCTCAATGTGCACGCGAAAGGGAAGATCACGGCGACAGAACAAATATCTCAGCAAATGACAAACTCCGTAGCCGCAGAGATAGCTAAGTGGCAACAATCGCAAGAGATAAAAAAAGTCAGCAAAAAAATCACACTGCACATTCCTTCCAGCACAGCCAAGCTAAAAACGTGTAGCACGGCGCTCCAAATAGAGGCTGCTAAAGGGCTCCCATTCGGTCGGATCCAACGAAAAATAAGCTGTGCCTCTGAAGGTTGGTCACTCTATGTTCGAGCTAAGGTTGCTCTCAGCGCCTACATTCCTGTTGCCAACAAAACGCTTAAGAGAGATGAGGTTGTCACATCAGAAAATCTACAATGGCAAATGTTGCCCTTAACTGCGTCAGATCAAGACATTATTACTGATGAAAAACACATTTTAGGGCAAGCGGTTGCCAGAAAAATAATCAAAAACAAACCCATAAGAGCAAGCAATTTAAGTGCACCAGAACTCGTGAGCATAGGGGATGAAGTGATTATCGAAGCAGTCAGTGCCACCTTTTATGCCAATATGATTGGGATTGCTATGGATGCGGGTAAACAAGGTGATGCCATTAGAGTGAGGAATAGTAGTTCAGGGAAAATCATTACCGCCTACCCCATAGCTAAGGGGAGAGTTGAAACCCGTTTTTAACATTTAAGCCACCTTAGGATAAATTTAAAAATTTATTTTAGATTTATCCTATTTAGGTCGCCTATATCTAATATCTAGCCATTTATGACGATGAACATCTATGGAAATTAATAAAATTAGCAGTGCCTTGAGCACTGAGTTCAGCACGAGTAAGAGCGCTAATACGCCCAGAAAGCCCGTTGAATCAGAAAATCTATCAACGCCAACACGACAAGATATTAGTCACGACTGGCAATTGTTAGAACAAACCCAGAAAGAGTTACATACCATCTCCGACGTTGACACAGATAAAGTTGCTGCTATACGTCAGGCTTTAAGTAATGGAAGCTTTGAGCTGAGCTTAAATAAAATTGCAGATAAGATATTGATACAGCATGGATAATAGTCAAGTAAATAAGCGCGAACTTGTTCAAAGTTTAATTCGCGATATTCGTCAAGATCTTGAGGGATATAGTCAATTAAAATCAATGCTTAAGCACCAACGTGAATTAATGCAACGCAGGGATAATGATGCGCTCTTAGCCCATAACGAGCGTCAAACTGTGCTGTGTAACAAGTTAGCTTTGAGAGCCAAACAGCGAAGCGAAAATCTCGCGACACTAGGTTTTAATAGTGACAATAGTGGCATGAGACGCTTAATCACGGCGCTACCTGATCACCTAAGACCGCAAATAAAAATGTCGTGGGACAACTTACAGCTTTTAGTGAAAGATAGCCAAACAGCCAATGAAACCAACGGCAGATTGCTCGTAATACAGCAAGAAACGATTAACCGTATCCTGAATCAAGATGGCCAACACCATGAAATTGATTACGGTGCCAAACGCTAGTCAAACTGAATTATTGAGAGTTACCAAAGCCCTCGCTAATGGGACATAGTTTAAAAGGTGGCTCTCAGCTGTAATGACACAGCGCTTATTGGCCTTTATTCTTGTAATAGAAACCCGCCATATCATCAACAACAGCCTGTTCACGGCGCGCCACTTGTGCTTGCTCTTGTATATGTGTTTGTTTTTCAAGCCACTTCAAACCTTGCTGACGCCCTAATTGCTTACGCCATAGGCGATCAATACGCAGTTGTTCCTGTTGTAGAAAGACCTCCTTTTGAGCTAACTTCACCCGCATAGGCTCTAACACTTGCGCCATACTTGCGGAATTTTGCCAGAGCAAAACATTTGAGCCCTCTTTCGCACCACGATAAGTCAATATCATTTGGGCTAAGGCTTGATTTTGTTGTTGATTTAGTTGGACGCTTAGGCTGGAATCATCGCGTTTTTGCCCTAGCTGCGCTAATTTATTTTCAGCTTGAACACGTAACTTAGAGAGATGACGCTGGCTCATATCCCATAACTCCCATCAACTGTTCCAATTGCACTAAACTTTCAGCCAGATTGACTTTACTGTGTGTGGTCTGGCGTAAAAATCGTGCCATTTCTGGATACACTCGCACAGCAAGATCCATTTCAGGATCTTGGCCAGCTTGGTAGCCACCTAAAGGTAATAAGTCTCTGACCTCATTGTAACGACTCAAAAGATGTCTAAAGATCTGACTCTGTTCAATACTGCTAGAGGTCGCTATGTGCATGGCTAAGCGGCTCACTGACGCATTAAGATCAATCGCAGGGAAATGTCCTTGCTCGGCCAATTTACGACTTAGCACTATATGGCCATCTAAAATGGCTCTCGCTGCATCTGCAACGGGATCCTGCTGATCATCGCCCTCGGCCAATACGGTATAAAAAGCGGTTAGCGTTCCCGTCGGATGTTCACCATTGCCCGCCATTTCCACCAGTCTAGGTAACTGTGCAAACGCCGATGGCGGATAGCCTTTGGTTGCTGGAGGCTCACCTAAACTCAAGGCGATTTCACGCTGTGCCTGAGCATAACGAGTCAATGAGTCGACTAATAGCAACACTTGCTTACCTTGATCTCTAAAAGCACAGGCAATGGAGTGGGATAACCGCATTGCACGTAATCGCATGAGCGGTGTGGTATCTGCAGGGGCTGCAATAATCACAGCCCGTTTACGCCCTTCTTCACCGAGTGTTTCTTCAATAAACTCCCTGACCTCACGGCCACGCTCCCCAATTAAGCCAACCACCACGACATCTGCTTCAGTAAAACGAGTCATCATGCCTAATAACACACTCTTACCCACACCCGAGCCCGCAAAGAGCCCGAGTCGCTGGCCTCTACCAATGGGCAACAAACTATTGATGGCGCGAATACCGACATCTAGCGGCTGCCGAATAGGCTGGCGCAGCAAAGGATTGTAACTCGTGTGAGATTGCGGGACTTGTGAAACACCGGTTAAATCGCCCAGTAAGTCGAGTGGCTGTCCAAGTCCATCAAGCACCCTGCCAAGCAAACCATCACCAATAGCAATTGTTTGCTCATCCGTAATAGGCAGCACTCTGGCACCTGGCATCAAGCCCTGTGTAGGCTCAATCGGCATAAGGCACAATACGTCCCGATGAAAGCCAACGACTTCAGCCTCAATTAAACGACCATTTCGCCCTTCAATCTGGCAACGATCCCCCATGCCAAGCTGACAGCCAACAGCCTCAAGCAATAGACCATTGACTCGAATAAGACGTCCATAAACCCTTGCAACTGGAACCTGAGGCCAATCGTCATGAAATACATCAGACTCCAATCTCAGCCTCATTCAACTTGGTTTCAACCTGCTTCATGCAAGCATCGAGTCGTGTCTCGACTGAAGCATCTGCATCGGATTTATCACTCACAATTCGACAACTGCCCGCAGAAATACTGCTATCTGCAATGAGGTTCCAGCCACGGATTTTATCTTCCGAGAGCTCTTTTAATTTAGTCACGGCACTCGGCTCTAAATGGATTTTGATATCCGCTTGATCATCGGGCAACGCACTCAAGGTTTCTTCAACGAGCTTAAGAATTTGTTGTGGCTGCAGGGTTAGCTCGCAGCGGATCACTTGTTGTGACACTCGGCGCACTAAATCCAAGATCAAATTCTGCTGCTCACGCACCTGCTTTGCATGGCCGTCTTCAAGTAACTCTCTCAAGGCACCAAGTGGCACAAGTAAACTGTTGAGCTGCTCATCGATGGATGATCTACCCGCTGACTGCCCATCTAACTTGCCTTGATGAAAACCAGCAGCATGTCCAGCAATGCGCCCCTCTTCAAGACCTGCCTCATAACCCGCACTCTTACCTTGGATGACACCTTCGTCATAACCCTCGTCAAATGCTTGTTGATAACTTTGAAAATCACCGCCCGCATCTGAGTTCGATTCAATCGCGTCGTGCAACGCAGGAAAACGATAACGACGTGCCAGATTGGTATTTAGACGCCAACGAGAATGCTTGTTTTCCATTAGACAACAACCTGTTCTTCAAATAACTGCAATTCAATTTCGCCTTCTTGCATTAATTGCTTTGCCAGTTCCATGATTTCTTTACGCGCACCACTGGCTCGGCTTACAGGCACACCACCTAAGGCTTCAATTTGCGTTTCAATCGCTGACGACATACGTTTTGGTAGCGCATTGAGCAAGGAATCTTTTAGCTCAAAATCAATCCCTTTCAATGCCAAAGACAAGGTTTCGGAAGGTACTTGCCCTAAGAGGGTCTGCAATGTTTCTTGCTTTTGTCGCCCAAGAATAATGAAATCAAACATATTATCGGTTACATCAATCGCCATCTGCTTATCATGGAGCTTAATCATTTCCATCAGCTGCTCTCTATCGCCTTCGAAGCGATTGAGTATATCTGCCACCTGTTTGACACCCGCCACTTGCGTGTGACTTTTCTCCATTGCCATCAACATGCAGCGCTCAACCAGCTCCCGCAGTTCTTCAACAACGTTGCGGTCTAATTCGCCAAGTTGCGCGATACGAACGAGCACCTCATCTTGGCTATCACTGGGCAACATTTTCAGAATTTTAGCGGCACTTTCCGGTGGTAATAATCCCAATAATACCGCTTGTAACTGACAATGCTCATGGGTGATTTCACGGGCAAGTAATTGAGGGTCAACCCATTCGAGGCGCTTAACGAGCACTTTAATCTCATCGCCATAAATGCTATCGATGAGACTTTTAGAGACCCTGTCTCCCAACGCGATATCGAGAGTCTTCTGCAAATAGGAGCGCGATGCTCTGGCGATCCCCGACTGTTCTTTGTAACGTTGAAAGAATCGACTTAATACTGCTTCGGCTTCTTGCTGGGTAATACTGGATAACCGCGCCATTTTATGGCTTAAGTGTTGCACATCGTTACGATCCAAATGCGCCATCACCATGGCAGCACCTTCTTCTCCCATACTCAGCAATAACATGGCCGCTTGGGCATAATTGTCCATCTTGATTTCGATTGAATTATTCACCGTCTTTATCGCCTATCCAATGAGCTATCACTTCTGCAACACGCGCGGGTTCTTTATTTGCGAGCAAGGCCAAATGCTCCATTTTAACGGTCAAAGGTGAGCCAGGTTCGGGTAAACCTTGACTACCTAGCCACTCGGCACTCGGTAACTGATGTGGCTGATTTGATGTAGCATCGGCAACAGGTCCATCTAACGCACCAGCAGGAGCAGCACTTAATGCTACAGGCTCAATCCTAGGAGCCGTTATTTGCGCTGTACGAGTCAAGTGCTTAACCAGCGGCCTTAATACGAACAAAATCAGTCCGAAACCGAGAATGCCGCCAATGATGTAGCGTAAATAAGCTTGGTAATTTTCTGATTGCCACCAAGGTGACGGCGTAAATTCCGCTGTAACAGTTGGGGTAAACTCAAAGGCATTAATGGTAAAACTATCACCTCTCGCCGCCGAGAAACCGATAGCATCCTTGACCATATTGCCAAACTTAACCAGTTGAGCCTCATCATTGAATGCGCCTTGGCTTGTCGCACTATTAATAAGCACTGAAACTGAGAGGTTTTCGAGCTGCATTTGTTGATAACGAACATGACGCACAGAACGACCAACGTCATATTGACGACTTTCTTCCTGCTTCAAATTACGGGTCTTATCATTCGTCGCCTCTTTGCCTGCTTGGGGTGGCTTATTACTTAAAGCTCCGGGAATTCCTGCGGCAATACTATTACTTGAATCATCGACACTCGTACGCTCTTGAGTCACGACATTTTGCGGATCGAGTGACTCCTTAGTTTCTTCAACCTGATTGAAGTTTACTTTTGCAGTCACCCGCACTTGGAAATTATCTTGGCCAAGCACAGGCTCGAGCATAGAGGCGGCATTAGCCACTAAGCTATTCTCAAGTTCACGCGTGTACTGTAACTGCTTGTTTCTAGACTGGCTAAGATCTTGATTGCCTGAAATGTTCTCACTTAAATATCGACCATCTTGATCGACAACTTTGATATTACTGGCCGTTAGTCCAGTCACACTGCCTGCGACCAAATTAACAATAGCCTCAACTTGTGTTTCAGAGAGTCGAGTATTCGGGTCTAGCTGCAGCATGACGGAAGCCGTCGGCAGTTCAGGCTCCTGGCGGATAAACAGAGTTTGTTTAGGTATCGCCAAATGAACTCTTGCGGCACGAACCGACTTTAACGACATGATAGTGCGAGCTAATTCACCTTCTAAACTATGGCGATACTTAGCTTGTTCCATAAATTGACTCGTGCCGAGCGCGGTATTGTCGAGTGCCTCCATACCCGAAGGTACTTTCGCTTTTACCCCTTTTGCGGCCAAAAGCATACGCGCATTACCGACTTGCTCTTCTGCAACGAGGACTGCCCCAGTATTTGCCTCGAGGCGATAATCAATGCCTTCTGCATCCAAGACATTTAACACTTGAGAGGTATCGACATTTTCTTGGCTGCCATATAAAGGTCGATACCCTGCAGTAGCAGTCCATAACATCAACACTATGACACTGGCGACAACCACCGCAAGTAAAGCTAAGGCGATAACTTGACGATCACCACGGTTAAAACGATGCCATTTTTGGGTCATGCCAGCAATGAATCCTGACGAAGATTCAGTCCCGGTAATATCCTGACCTGATTGAACAAAAGTGGTAGACATTCACACAATTCCTTAAATAGGCATCTTCATTACATCGTCAAATGCTTGCACAAGACGATTACGAATTTGGAGCATAGTCGCAAAGGACAAACTGGCCTTTTGCGAAGCAACCATGGCACCGACGAGGTCATCACTCTTACCACTATCGACTGCAGCCATCGCCATAGAGGATTGATTCTGATCTTGGTTGACGGCAGAAACTTTACTTTTAATTAACTCAGTGAATGAGCCATAAGCCATACCATTGTCGGCTGGATTTGAAGTGATGTTGATCGCACCTTTAGCCACTTCACGATGAATATTTAAGGTTTCCATCAACATACTTGAGCTACCAATCGCTCCATTAGACATATTTCATTCCTATTTACTTTTTTGATTGCTCTACGCTGCTTGATCTAATAACGTTTCGATATCAATCCCTGCTTCTCGCATTTGTACGAGACGATATCTTAAGGCTCTAGTCGTCATCCCTAGCGCCTGAGCACTTAACGTGCGTTGTCCATTAAAACGTTTAAGTACATCAATAATATATTGAAATTCTGCCTGTTGTTTTGACGCTTTAAGTCCATCTGAGGCACCTAAAGGCTCCAACTCAAGCATCTCTTCTTGAATGTTTAACCCGAGTTCCGCAACTTGAATCGCCTGACCTCTACGCATCACTAATGCACGTTGAATACAATTTTCTAGCTCTCTTACATTTCCGGGCCAATCATAGTTAACGAGCACTTGTCTTGCGTGCTCACTGAAATAACAGCGACTTGAGCAATCAGATTGGCCATATAAATTTAAGAAATGTTCAGCTAGAGGCAGGATGTCAGCCTTACGTTCTCTTAAAGGCGCGATTTTTAAAGGCAACACATCTAAGCGGTAGAACAGATCTTCCCTAAAATGACCAAACTCAACGGCCTGTCTTAAGTCGCGATTGGTAGAAGCAATGATCCTGATATCCAGTGGAATAACATGCTGCCCACCGAGTCTTTCGACTTCACGCTCCTGTAACACCCGAAGTAACTTCGCCTGTAACGGCAAGGGCATTTCACCAATTTCATCGAGTAATAAAGTACCGCCATTGGCCTGCTCAAATTTTCCTGCCTTATCACAAATGGCACCAGTGAAGGCACCTTTGACATGCCCAAAGAGAACGGACTCTAGAATACTTTCAGGGATGGCAGCGCAGTTAATCGCAACGAAAGGCTTATGAGAACGAGAAGAGTGGCGATGAATATAACGAGCAAGCGGTTCTTTACCAGTACCACTTTCACCCAATAATAAAACACTGGCCTCAGTGGTTGCGGCGCGATGGGCCAACATCAACAATTGTCGACTAACAGAAGCCGCGACAACCAAACTAGAATCAGGTAACTCTAAACGGTGTAATCGTTGAATGGAGGCAAGTAACTGCTCAGTTTCTACGGGAATTAATAGATAATCCTGTACGCCAGCTCGCATTGCTGCGGCTGCCAACTCACCTTGCTCTGGTGCTAATAAGGCGACGATATTACGGCCAGGAAAACGGGCAAGATAGGACTTCACATCACAAGGACTACAATCCGATAAGTTAACGATAGTGAGCCAAGGTAATTCCATTGCATCACTCCACAGATAAAAATCCTCATGTGTTATTTTGCATGCAAGTTCCGCAGATATGTTTAACCCTTCAATCCGTATACTTAGGCCACCCACTCACTAACTCCCTTTCGTTTACAGTACATTAAATAACACCTTAATTTAGACCCATAAGTCTTTGTGTTTGAGTGTATATAAAATCTATTACTACTTACTTATCCATCTAGATGAATGAGCAATAAATAACTCAAGCCATTAAGAACAGTAAAAACAAATGCGGAAGCTGAATGCGGAAGATATATTTCCGCATGTAATATCAAAGCCAGCGATAGAGAACTACACACAATGAGTATCCACATTGACAATGGCTAAGGATATGCCCTCAACTAAATAAGGTTAAAACGTGTTCTAGTGCAATCATCGATAAGAAATGTGACCAGCAACAAAGTTTAAGGTATCACCGAATTATATGAATCAATTGCTATCAACCATGAAAGGTCTAAAAGAAAAACCGCAAAAAAGTGATGCATATAACTTAGGACTGACTTATACCAAATATATTTGTAAAATAATATATGACAATGATAAAAATGCACCATCGATACTTTTAAAATAGTGACAAAATTTAACCGCCAATGTTTAATATTAAATAAATCACAAACCATAGCGCACAAAAAACAATGAAAATCAAAGACAAACAGATTTGCAACACAATATCATCATTAATAATCAATATTTAAATGCTGACATAAATATTGCCCGCCAAAATATCGACAAATGTCAAAATAATATCTAACCGCCTTTTTATTGACGCGAAAATGCAAAACCTAAAGCATTAATATCTTCTTACACAATCTCAAAACAAACATTTTGTTCACAACCAACTTTACCCTACAATTCTATTCACATATATTTCAGCATTTCTTATAATTATTATTGAATACTTAAGCCTTATTAACTTATCATCCTCGTCGTTTAAAACAGAGTCGAACCTAAAGTTCAACGCTTAACTGTTTTAAGAAATTCATTAATCCTTAACGATAAAGAAATAAATATTTAGGCACTCTGTTTGTGTATGTTTTTTATGCGCCAACTGAATCACGGAGGTAGCCAAGCAGCATTCTAGTAGTAAAAACACGTTTAATAGGAAGAACAATGAAGACGACGGCGAAAGCTAGGCTTATAAAATCAAATTCCAATGAAATAATTAGACCTATTATGCTAGTTCAAGAAAAGCTAGCGAGAACGCGATTATTGCAACAGCTAGAAAAGCTACATCGTCCACTTATCGATGCCATAAATAATATCCTATCTCCGCTACTAAGACAGGGTCATCCCGCTGTTTCGGGGTCAACGTTAACAGAACCTAGAACACCTGTCGTTCCAGAACATTGCTATTCATGGTTTGTATTAAAACATCATCAAAATACCCTCGGTTATTGGAGAATTGATCGCTGCACGCTCGATCAATTGGCAAGTAATTATTACGGTAATACCTCAACACCATTAAGTTCTCCTTTGAGAAACCCCAGCCAATCTGAATTTAGGTTAGCCAAAAAGTTGCTACTTTCCGTAGTGGAGGAGCTACCTAATAGCACGATCGAAACCAATAATCTTGAAGTTGAGCTCATAAAAGGCCATATGCCACTCGCAGTATCGGCAGTATGGTCGTTCAATTTTACCAATGGCCCACTAACCCCTCCAATGCTCTTTTGCTTAACTGAGCATTTACTGGGGCATCTGGCCGAACAGCCTAAGAAATCTGAAGTATCTGCGGATTTACCCGCAAAACTAGCCGTCTGGCTAAAAAGTCTCCCCATAAAAATGCAGCTGACATTAGGGCAACATAGCATCCCGGTGCAATCACTCAGCCAATTAAAAACTGGGGATATTTTACCTATTAATCTCTATCCAAAAACCTTGTTATCAATCGGAAACACACCGCTATTTCATGCCTCTGTGCATAGTCATGAAGGACAGATGGTAGCGAAATTGACCCAAGATATTTATCAGCATGAGGAGCATGGCATTGGCTGAACAATCTATTTTATCGGATGATGATTTTCTATTAGAGGACGATATTTTCTCTGAGAGAGCATTTTCAAAGCCGGACACCCATAACCGTAAATTGAAAAATAATAATTTTTTTCAACAACTTCCTGTTCAAGTTACTCTCGAACTGGCCAGTGCTGAAATGTCTTTAGGCGAACTAAATCGTATGGGAGAAGGTGATGTTATCGCACTCGACCGTATGGTAGGTGAGCCGCTGGATATCAGAGTAAATGGTGCACTATTAGGAAGAGGCGAAGTCGTAGAAGTGGCTGGCAGATATGGCGTACGTTTGCTGGAAATAGAGAGCATTACTCTCGATGGGACAAGTAACGAATGATAGTTCGGGTATTGTTACTGGCGATTCTATTGTTTGCTCCCCAAGCCCTCGCATCGGAAGGACTGACCTTATTCACACTGGATAGCGCTCAAGACAGTCAAGCAGTTAACATTAAACTCGAAATTTTAGCGCTCATGACGGCAATTAGTTTCTTGCCCATCATGCTGATGATGCTAACCAGTTTTACTCGTATTATCATTGTATTAGCAATTCTCCGACAAGCTCTCGGACTACAACAAAGTCCCCCTAACCGAGTGCTTGTTGGGATAGCATTAGTACTCACTATCTTTATTATGCGCCCAGTGGGAGACAAAATTTATAAGGAAGCTTATTTGCCCTATGACCAAGGTAAGATCGAATTGATGGAGGCTGTCTCAATAGCCAAAATCCCTTTAACTCGATTTATGCTGGCGCAGACAAGAGAAACTGATCTTGAGCAAATGCTGAAAATAGCTAACGAACCCACACACATGAAAGCAGCAGAGGAAGTCCCCTTTTTTGTCCTTATGCCAGCTTTTGTGCTGAGTGAACTCAAAACAGCTTTCCAAATCGGCTTCTTACTTTTCTTACCTTTCTTGGTTATCGATCTAGTTGTCGCAAGTGTCCTCATGTCTATGGGGATGATGATGTTGTCACCTTTGATTATCTCGCTCCCATTTAAATTGATGGTTTTTGTATTAGTCGATGGATGGTCTATGACAGTAAGCACCTTAACCGCAAGTTTTGGGTAGTTAGATGGACATCAATGAACTGACCTCCCTGTTTGCGGACTCGATGTTTCTCGTCATCATTATGGTCTCTGTGCTGGTGACGCCGGGACTCATTCTAGGCTTAATCGTTGCCGTATTTCAGGCTGCTACACAGGTCAATGAACAAACCTTAAGTTTTCTGCCAAGGCTTATCATTACCTTACTTATGGTACTGTTTTCAGGCCATTGGCTCATACAACAGCTAAGCGATTTATTTGATAGGCTGTTTATGAATATCCCTCATATTATCGGTTGATATGCTTTCACTCACCTCAACCGAACTCAGCATGTTAATCGGTAGCCTTTGGTGGCCATTCTGCCGGATCATGGGGGCATTTATGATAATGCCCTTGTTAGGTAATTCTTATGTGCCTGCAACAGTAAGAATTTTTCTTGCCTTGAGTATTGCAGCGCTGATTGCACCTATGCTGCCCCCCGTTCCCGCTGTCGATGCCCTTTCGCTCGGATCATTGTTTTTAGCCATAGAGCAACTACTGACTGGATTTATGCTCGCGCTATTTTTAACCATTTTAATCCATGTGATGACCATGCTTGGCACTATTATGTCAATGCAGATGGGCCTCGCAATGGCGGTGATGAACGATCCTGCTAATGGCGACACCAACCCCATTCTCAGTGAATGGTTACAAATCTTTGGTACCTTGATTTTTCTGGCTCTTGACGGTCATTTAGTCGGGCTCAACATCATTGTTGATAGCTTTCGTTTATGGCCAATTGGGAATGGGATTTTTGACTTACCGCTAATGGGATTGGTTAGTCGAATGGGCTGGCTATTTGCTGCATCGCTGATGCTCGCCATACCCGCAGTACTCGCTATGTTAATGGTTAACATCACTTTTGGTGTATTAAGCCGCGCTGCGCCGTCATTAAACATCTTCTCGCTCGGGTTTCCCATGACCTTATTGATGGGCTTGATTTGCGTCTTCCTTTCGTTAAGCGGCATTCCAACTCGTTACAGTGATCTGTGCTTAGACGCATTAACTGCCATGTACCAATTTATCGGAGGGATCTCATGAGTAAAACGCCCCAACAAGATAAAACGGAAGAAGCTACACCGCAGAAAAAGCGTAAAGCGAGAGAAGAAGGCCAAGTTCCACGCTCTAAAGATCTTGCCTCCGCAGCACTGGTCGTTGGTTGCTCTGCCATGCTGACCAGTAATGCGGATTGGTTTGCGACGAGAGTCAGTGGATTAGCTAAATACAATATGCTGCTCACCCGAGCAGAGTTAGATCAACCAGACATCATGATGCGCCATCTTGGCGCCAGCCTAGTCGAAATGCTAAGCATCTTAGGCCCACTATTCATCATGGTTGCTCTGTTGGCCGCAGTTGCAGGAGCCTTGCCTGGAGGGCCAATATTTAATTTTGGAAATGCTAATTTTAAATACAGTCGAATCGATCCTCTTGCCGGTGTCGGAAGAATATTTTCCGCTCAATCTCTCGTTGAGTTACTCAAGTCATGCCTAAAGATTGTGTTACTGATCGGAATTATGTTGGTTTTCTTGAATGGTCACTTACAAGAACTACTTAGCTACAATCAACGTCCTATTGATGAAGCGGTTCGTGATGGCATCAATCTACTGTCGCAAGGCATGTTTTATCTTGGTACTGGGCTGCTCGTGATCGCCTTTATTGATGTGCCTTACCAATATTGGCATAACAGCAAAGAATTACGTATGTCACGCCAAGAGGTCAAAGACGAGCATACCCAGCAAGAAGGTAAGCCAGAGATTAAAGCTAAAATCCGCCAAATACAGCAACGAATGGCTCGCTCTCGGGCAGATACCACCATTCCAAAAGCGGATGTTCTCTTGGTTAATCCCACTCACTATGCCGTGGCATTAAAATACAATCCTGACTTAGCGGATGCGCCTTACGTTATCACTAAAGGCACCGAAGAACTCGCCCTCTATATGCGAGAACTCGCTAAAAAACATGATATTGAAATTATTGATATCCCACCGCTCACGCGGGCTATTTATCATTCAACGCAAGTCGATCAACAGATACCCAGTGCCCTTTTTATCGCCATAGCGCACGTATTAAGTTATGTCATGCAAATAAAAGCATCTCGTAAGGGCTTACAGCAGAAACCTGAGCCTTTACCACATTTTTTTATTCCCCCTAATTTACGTCACGATTAAAGGATTGCTTAACCTATGAATTGGCTTTCTCGCACCTTTTCAGGAAATTACAGCTATATCGGCATTCCAGTCATGCTGCTCGCTATTCTGGCGATGGTGATTTTACCGCTGCCTGCATGGCTACTGGACATTTTGTTTACCTTTAACATAGTCCTTGCCGTCATGGTGCTGCTGGTGAGCGTCTCGATCAGGCGACCATTAGAGTTTTCTGTATTCCCAACCTTATTGCTCCTTGCGACCTTAATGCGTTTGACCTTAAACGTTGCATCGACGCGCGTAGTACTCATTGAAGGTCATGAAGGAGGCGATGCTGCGGGTAAAGTGATCCAAGCCTTTGGTGAAGTCGTCATTGGCGGAAACTATGTCGTCGGTGCTGTTATCTTCTTAATTCTAATGATTATTAACTTTGTTGTAATCACTAAGGGTGGCGAGCGGATCTCTGAGGTATCGGCGCGATTTACATTGGATGCCCTACCGGGTAAACAGATGGCGATCGATGCCGATCTCAATGCTGGCACACTCACACACGAACAAGCCAGCCTACGTCGCCAAGATGTCGCCAGAGAAGCAGACTTTTATGGTTCCATGGATGGAGCCTCAAAATTTGTGAGAGGGGATGCCATCGCAGGACTCTTGATCTTAGCAATCAACATTATTGGCGGGATCAGCATAGGCATCTTTATGCATGATCTGAGTACAACAGAAGCCTTTAAAACCTATGCACTATTAACCATTGGTGATGGTCTAGTTGCACAAATTCCATCATTACTACTCGCCACTGCTGCCGCAATTATTGTGACTAGGGTATCCGATGCAGAAGAAATGCCGACCCAATTGAGTCGACAGTTACTGGCTAACCCTAGAACCTTAGCCACTGCAGCCATTGTGATGGCAATTCTCGGTATCACCCCAGGCATGCCAGCACTGGTATTTTTATCTTTTGCAATACTACTAGGCTTTGCTGCGTGGAAACAAAACCAGAATAAGGCCTCCTTTACTGAAGAGAAAACTGAAGAACTCATAGAAACCAGCCTGACAGAACCTTCAGCGCCAAGCTGGGAATCCCTGCCTTTTACCGACATCATCGAAGTACGATTAGGTTATAGATTGGTTCATCTAGTCGAAAAAACCAAAGGAGCAGAATTACAAAAACGCCTAACAGGGATCAGACGTACTCTTTCAGAACAAATCGGATTTCTGCTATCGGAAGTGAGAGTGCGCGACAATCTAGCTTTAGCACCACATGCATACCAAATTAACTTTATGGGCACTCAAGTGGCTATCGCCGAATTAGAACCTGATCTGCTGCTCGCAATAAAAAGTGGTCCTGTGTACGGCAAAATTGATGGGATTTTAACCAAGGAACCCGCTTACCAAATGGATGCGATTTGGATTACGCCTGAACTAAAAGCCAAAGCACTCAATTTAGGTTATTCGGTCGTCGATAATGCCACGATCATTGCCACTCATGTCAGTAAGTTATTGCGCGAATCACTGCCTGAATTATTGCAACATGATGATATTATGCAATTAACTGACAGGCTCAGTAAGCAAGCCCCCAAACTGGCGGAATCACTCAGTACCTGTTTAACCCCCATTCAGTTACTCAAAGTTTTCCGCTTGTTACTCAAAGAGCAAGTGCCGCTAAAAGACATACGCACCATAGCAACGACCTTACTGGAATGCAGCGAGCAAACCAAAGATCCCGTTCTACTCGCCGCCGATGTGCGCTGCGCTTTACGCAATAGTATTTTGCATCAAATCGCAGGCAGCAGTCCGCAGTTGAATGTACTTACGCTGACCGCAGAATTAGAACAAACCTTAATGACAGCGTTAAATCAATCGCAGCAACAGGGCCGAGTTGCATTGGATAGCTTCCCTATCGAACCTAATCTACTGGCGCAGCTACAACAAAGAATGCCCCAATTACTCGCGGAGACAAAAGAGAAAGGCTATAACCCTATCCTACTTGTTTCTCCACAACTCAGGCCTTTCCTCGCGCGATACGCATTAGCATTCGCCCGTGGACTTCATGTTTTATCCTATAATGAAGTCCCTGAAACAAAAGAACTTATGATTGCGGGACAACTAGGGTAATCAAACGCATTAAGCCCTATCGCTTTATTAAGTTTTCATCGTGCAAGAAGCATCAATGACAGAATGCTAACCGGCGTTCGACATTGGTGCCAGATGCACTTAGCACTATTTTACGCAGTCAGGATGAACAGATTGGGAGCTAAGCTTAGCGCTTAATAAACGTTAGCATTTCGGTATGACAGACATTGCGCTTATTACTTCATTCATTTTTATATCGACGTTTTAATCAAACTTTCACAATAGTATGAGCTGCATCAGGTGCTAGGAGACAAATGTCCTCTGGCATTCCCTCTTCCCTCCCTATAATCCACGCCATGACTTCGTAACTCGGTGCTTGAGCCTCTGGTTTTGGCTGCATGGCGGCACCGTTTCCTCTCAGGAGCTAGCTAATGAACATACTCGTGCTAAACGGGCACCCCAACTTAACCCAGTCTGTGGCCAATGCCTGCATACTTGCCCTTGAGGCTGAGCAACCGAGCTGGCGTATCAATTCAGTGGCTCAGTTTGATGGGGATACAGCCACGGAGCAGCAACAGTTGCTCGATGCCGATGTGATTGTGGTGCAATTCCCGCTCTATTGGAGCACCTACCCCGCCGTGCTCAAACATTGGATTGATGAGGTATTTACCTATGGTTTTGCCTTTGGCCCTAATGGTAGCCAGCTCCAAGGTAAACCTGTCCTGTTTTCTATCACTGCGGGGGCGACTGAGGACTCCTACAGCGAAACAGGCTTTAACTTTTTCCCCTTTAACGTATACCAACAAGCTTACGAACACCCATTTCGCGCAGCCGCTGTCGAGATTATCGATACCATTATTAGCTTTGAGATGAACTCCACTGCCGCCGAAGGTGGTAACAAATCCAACACCCTTTCCCTTGCAAAGGCCCACGCTGAGCGTGTGATTGCAGCCATTAATTCATATAAGGACCACTCAGTATGATCCAGTCCATCCTTGGCATTCTTGTACTCTTAGGCATAGGTTTGCTGTTTTCTGAGAACCGCCGTTTGATCAGCTGGCGCGCCGTTATCGGTGCATTTGGCATTATCATCGCGCTCGGTTTTTTTTGTGCTGGCAACCAAGATCGGTGCCGATGTACTGCTGGCCGTATCAAATACTGTAGGCAAAGTCTTTGGTTATGGTACTGAAGGGATCAAATTTGCCTTTGGCAGCTTAGTCAATTTCAGCGTTGAAGGCATAGGTTTTGTCTGGGCGTTACAGGTATTACCGCAAATCATCTTTACTGCCGCACTCACCTCTTTGCTGTACTACTTAGGCATTATGCAGTGGTTTGTGTTAATTATTGGCGGCAGCTTGCAAAAGGTACTCGGCACGTCACGGGCGGAGTCAATGAATGCGGCGGGCAATATTATTCTCGGCCAAACCGAAGCACCGTTACTGATCAAGCCCTACCACCGCGTTCTCACCCGCGCGCAAATTTTTGCGGTAATGGTTGGCGGATTGTCTTCGATTGCTGGCTCCATTTTAGCGGGCCTTGCGGGGATGGGCGTTGCGCTTAACTATCTGATTATGGCTTGCTTTATGTCAGCTCCAGCTGGTTTGATGTTCGCTAAGTTGCTTATCCCAGAAACCGAGCCAACCGTTAATGAAGTGCCAGAATTACCCGATGATGAAAAGCCCAGCAGCTTTATTGATGCCATAGCCAAAGGCGCTATTGCTGGTATGGGAATCGCTGCCATCGTCGGCGCAGTCATTATTGCCTGTATTGGCCTCATGGCATTGTTGAACGGCGGATTAGGCGCGATTGGTGAACTGTTTGGCATGCCAACCTTAACCGTAGATATGATCCTCGGCACCTTGTTTGCGCCAGTAGCTTGGTTGATTGGTATTCCATGGGCTGAAGCAAGCACTGCCGGCGCCTTCCTAGGGCAAAAAATCGCCATGAATGAGTTTGTTGCCTTCGCCAATATGGGCAATGTGGAACTCTCTGCACGTAGTAATGCCATTATGACCATTGCCCTTTGCGGCTTTGCCAATATCGGCTCAGTGGCCATGGTGTGTGGCGCCCTGAGTCAAATGATACCGCAACGCGCGGGGCTGATTGGTCAGCTCGGGATGAAAGTACTGCTAGCGGCGACGTTAGCAAACTTGATGAATGCTGCAATTGTCAGTTTGTTTATCTAAGTTTTCCCTTCGCGGTAGCCCGATACAATTCGGGGCTACCGCCAAGCTAAGTAATTGATAAAGGTCAACAATGAGTATTCAACCCCATATTCTCGTCGCGCCCCATCAAGTCAGTGAAAAAGCCGTCGTCTGCGGCGAACCCAATCGAGTCAACCGCATCGCGGCGCATCTAACGGATGTCGAATCCTTGGCGGATAACCGCGAGTTTCGACTGATGCGTGGCCGTTATGGCGACACTATAATAACCGTTTGCAGCACTGGCATTGGCGCGCCCTCGGCGATCATTGCCCTTGAGGAACTGTATCAATGCGGTGTTAAACAACTTATCCGCATCGGCTCTGCTGGTGCGCTACAACCGCAAATAGCCATAGGCGATGTGATTATTGCCGAAGCCGCCGTACGTGATGATGGCGGCTCTGCCAGCTATGTAAAGCCCGGTTTTCCGGCCAGTGCCAATCATCGTTTGATCGGCAAACTGCAAGCATACTGCGCGCAGCATCATATATGTGCCCATAGCGGCGTAGTGCGCTCCCACGACAGTTTTTATACCGATCAAGAACAGGAGATCTGCCACTATTGGCATCGCCTAGGCGTGCTCGGGGCCGATATGGAAACCGCTGCGTTATTCACCGTCGGCCGACTGCGCCAACTTGAAGTGGCGGCGATACTAACCAACGTAGTGCTATTTGAGCAGGATGTTAAAGCAGGAGTTAATGACTATGTTGCGGCGTCCAAAGCAAGCGCCCAAGGTGAGCAACATGCCATTTTAGCTGCGCTCAACGCACTGTGTGATTAGAGCTTGTTGAGGTTAATTAGCAGTAAGCCTTGCCGCTAAACGCAGCATCCAGATAACCACCAAGTCATCCTCTTAATGGCGCAGCCAATGCGCCATCATTCTCACTAAAGCTCACACTCACACCGACCTGTCATAACACACGTTTGCAGCGTCACAACAACGGCGACACACAATGCGATCGACCATCTACCGCCGCCAAAGTGCCAGCCCTCACGCAGGGATTTACATATTTTATGATCGAATGAGTATCAATCCTGCAGCGAAATGCGTACCTTAATCGCATCAATATCCAAAACTATCATCAACATGCAGTTACATCCTGAACTCTCTAGCCGCTTTGGCGACACATTAAGCGAGCAGTGCGAACTCTTTAAGCAAGCCTTATTTCAGTGCCAAACGGCCAGCCGCCAATTTTCCCCCGGTGATATCATGTTGCAACAGGGGCAAAATGTGCGTGAGCTTTATGTCGTGTCCGTAGGAAAAGTCGCCATGTATACTAGCGCCCATAATGGTCGGCGCTTTCAGTTAGGTGAGCTAAATTGTGATCAGCATATTTTTGGCGAAATTGAGTTTTTTACCAAACTGCCCTGCCAGTGGACAGTGATGGCCGAAGATCAGATGGAAGCCGAGGTAATTTGTGCCGCCAAACTACAGCAATGCATCATCACGCAACCGCAATTAGCACTCTTTTTTGCCTCAGCGCTGGCATGGGATTATCAAGACTCAATGGCAATCTACACCAACCGCCTATTGCACCCCATCGCCGTCAATATTGCCCTCGATCTGCTACAACGCAGTCAAAACAATCTCGCCCTCGGAGCCTTTAACAAAGTCGAGCAAGAAGCCGAACGCTTTGGCACCAGCAGTCGCGTCTACCGCCGCGCACTCAACTCTCTCATTGAACTCGGCCTTGTCGAAAAACGCGATCAGCAGCTGCATATTATCGACCCAAAGGCGCTAGTAACTTTTATTGCGGAGTAGATCAAAAAAATGCTGCATAGGGCTATGCGGGGATTCACAGGCAAACCACCCAATTTGCATCAGCTTTGCTATCGACACTCTGCATCAATCAACGTATTTATCGTTAAGGGCGATAAATCCAATCCTAAATATGGAGACCATAATCCAATCTGATGGATCTAAAAAGTGTTAGATTTTGTAATGAGTGAATCAGACTTGCCTAATCTGGTTCACGCCCTGAACACCGTCATTTTGCGTTAGCTTTGGGCTAACACGTTTTATGCCCTGTCGTTAGCGGCCAAGTTAAGTTGTCAGTACCGCGGCGTCGTAGTGATAGTGGGTTGTGCCCTCATCACAGCGATCGCGTATCAGCAGGCCCCGCCCGTCATAGTCGAACTAGTGGCGGTCAATATGTTATCCACCAATTCAAAACCTGACACACCCATTGTTAAGTAATTGGGGTACTCAGAAACAGGAATACGCCTAATCTCTTCCTCGCCTTTATACAAACCGCCTGCATAATTAAATATTTTCAACCTTTCTTTTTCTTCAGTTAAATTAACATGGTCAATTATTTTCCACATCCCGTTACTAATATTTTGGTTTCCAGTAAATAAAACTTGTGTTTTTTTGCCGAATTTTTCAACACAGATGGGAGATAAAAGATCATCATTGACAAATGAATTATCATTTTGAATAGAAAGCACGCAAAAAGAAATTATATTTTTAAACTTCTTTTTTGGTGAAAAAACAACCTGACAAATGGCATGGTTACTATTGCTTAGAGGGATAACAAAAATGTCACCTTCTCTATATTTTATTTTCATAAACCATTACCTCTCAAGATAGAAAGAGCAGCATCTAATATTGTATTAGCCCAGCTACTACTTTGACCAGCAACATCATCAATTAACTTCGGTACTATCGAGCCAGATTACAGTGAAGACTATTAGAGTGGCACA